>JAZRMD010000174.1:0-2334 GCA_045647285.1 Acutalibacteraceae bacterium | reverse complement strand
GCTGTTGCTATTTTATTCTCACGATTAACACAATCTCCCCTTGGTGCATAGTCTGTGAATAGGCAGAAACACCGCATGGGGGGGAGAGATATGAGAGGTCGGCATCATCGTGGGTGTGCGTGGTCACCTTGCGTTGCTTTTGGTAGCGGTATGCTGGTCTGCGCCATCTTGCCTACGTCGGTACTGGTGTACGTATTGGCGGCGGCTCTCGTTTTCTGCGGCGTTTCCTGTTCTAAACATTAATGTAAGGGGCGGTTTCCATGCAGGTAGTGGTGGTTCGTTCTCCCAAACTTTTGAGTGGCATCTTGCGGTGTATATTCAGCATCCCCAAGGAAAAAAAGGAATAACATAAAAGACCCACCGGTTATCGGTGGGTCTTTAGCATATTTTTACCACTCCCGTCATATAGTGTGACGAAAAGGAGTGAGTGGTATGGACAGCCGGATTCTCAAACAGACGGTGCCCGTTCTCAAGACGGTACTAAATTCTTGTGAAGAATGCGTTATCAGCAACGATTTTGTGTTACCGGATTATTGTCCGGATATTGCCGTGGTGCTAAAATGCATCGTAACGCCCTATATTCATAGCCGTCAATGGAGTAGCGGTCAGCTTCTGCTGGACGGTACGGCTTTGATACGGGTATTGTATCTGGACGAAGAACGACGGTGTATCCGCAAGGCTGAGTTTAGTCAGCCGCTTTCCCTGTCGCTGCGACGGGACGAGGGTATGGCGGACCCGATGGTCCGGATCGTGGTGCGGCAGGACTATATGAACTGCCGGGCCACCAGTCCCCGGCGATTGGAGGTGCGCGGCGCCTTTACGGTATGCGTAGAAGCCCAGTGCGGCGACCATATGGATGTGTTGGCCCCCGATTGTGAAGGTGTCCATATCCGTCACCGCATGCTGGAAGCGTCTTCCCCTAAGACGTTCACCGAAAGGGTAGTTGCACTCAACGATGTGTTGGATCTGTCCTCCGCCTTACCAACCGAGGATAGATTGCTCTACAGCAATAGTCACGTATGCATTAATGAGTGTAAATTGCTGACCGGAAAGGCCATTGTTAAGGGCATGGTGTACGTACGCTATCGTTACGGGGATGAAAGCAACGGTAGCGTCTGCCCGGTAGAGCATACTATACCCTTCAGCCAAATTCTGGACCTGGATGGCGCCGAGGACGGTGACCGATGTGTCGCATACGCCAGTGTGCTCTCCGATACGCAGCGTATCGTACCAAACGGAGAGGGACAAAACGCCACCCTGGAAATGTTCGTCAAGTTGCTGGTACAGGTGCAGGTATATACCTGTCAGACGGTCCAGGTAGTAACCGATGCGTATCATTGTCGCTATCCGTCTGTGCTCAAAACCACCGAGATGACGGTCAACGGGTTTGTGGGTGTTCATCGCTATACGACCACCTTGCAACCCTCGTTGGAACTACCTGCCGGTGACCTGCACGATATACTGGACGTGTGGTTACAGCCCCTATCCACCACCTGTGAATGTAAGGAATCCAAGGCTTATATCCGGCACAAGGTCAATGTGTGTATGTTGGTACGGGATATCAATGGATTGGTGGCTTATTTTGAACGCCCGGAAGAGTTGTTGGTGGAACAACCGGTGGACGCAGATACCGTGCATGCGGATGTGGAAGTCATCGGTCTTACCGCTAACGCAACGGATACGCGGCTGGATATGCGCGTGGAGCTACACATCTCGCTTTCGTTGTGGTCCAGCCAGATGCAAGACACGGTGCAGGATGTGACGTTGCATACCGAAGACCCCTATCCGGACGACCGGGCCGCCGTACGTCTTTATTACGCCAAGGCCGGAGAGAAGGTCTGGAACATCGCCCGGGAGTGTCATACGTCCCCGGACAGCGTGCGCCAGGAGAACGGCCTGCGTGAGGATGAACTGCGTGACGACGCCGTGTTGGTCATTCCTCTTTGCTAAAATTAGAAAAGACGCAGATGATTCTGCGTCTTTTCTTCTTTAGCGAATATATTGCAGTATTTCCGTAATGTTTTCGGCGGTGTAAGTTGGCTTAATATCGCTGGCTTGCCAGATTTCCTTGGTGGTTTCACCGCTAAAAACCAGCACGGTGTCTATACCGGCGTTCACGCCACAGGCCACGTCGGTGTAGATGCGATCGCCAATCATAACGGTCTCTTCGGGCAACACACCGCACTTCTGCATCGCTAGCTGCGCCATGGCCGGTTGCGGCTTACCGATGAAGTAGGGGAGCCGCCCGGTGGCATGCTGCAGCATCTGACATACGGCACCGCAGTCGGGCACGTAGCCGTATGCGGTGGGACAGACCCAATCGGGATTGGTGGC
>JAZRMD010000173.1:0-9042 GCA_045647285.1 Acutalibacteraceae bacterium | reverse complement strand
GGCTTTTAGCTTTACATAGATCGAAACGCCTTTTCCTGTTCTTCCAACCAATTCTTAACGGCAACAAGGCCATCGGTATCCAACGGAAAGGATGCCTCAGCCGCCCGTTGGCTCAATTCGCTATTAAGCAATCCGTACCAGGTAAACACCTCCAAGTGGGCCTCTATGTCCTTTTCCGCATCGCCCTTGACCGGCGTTATGCGAAAATTAAAGTCGCCTTTACAGCCACAAAAGGGATTGCCGTTAACAAAAAAAGTAATCTTTGGAATATCCAACATAGTAAGCATCCTTTCTTACTCTACCACCGTATCCGAGAGTCGGTAGGAGAAATCACTTAGATCGTAGATCTCAGAGAATGATGAAGCATACTTAAGCGCCTTGCCGGCACCAATAGCAACACAATGAGTGGGCGTATCAGCGATATGACACGCAACGCCGGTCATACGGGAAAAGTACGGCACGACGCCGTACATCAACGCGCCGCCACCAGTCAGCCACATGCCATCCTCCATAATATCCGCCGCCAATTCCGGCGGTGTGGTTTCCAGAACGCGTTGCAACTGATCACCGATTCCACGCAAGGTCTCGGTCATAGCCTCACACAACTCGTCCGACGTCACCTCACGACTACAAGGCATACCGGTCACGGCATCCCTACCTTTAACGACGCAGGTGATTGTTTGTTCCCGAGGGAAGATGCAGCCAACCTGCATCTTTGCCTGTTCTGCCGTCAGTTCACTGATAATGAGGTTGTGGCGGTTACGTATATATCGGATGATGTCCTCATCCATAGCCATACCGCCGACGCGCAAGGACGACGCAACGGCCGTGCCGCGCAAGGATAACACCGCCACGTCCGTAGTGCCACCGCCGATATTGACAATAAGCTGACCGCGAGGGATGGTCACATCCAACCCGGCACCAATGGCAGAAGCCACCGTCTGCGGTACCAACGTGACCCGTCGGGCGCCGGCGGAATACACCGCTTCAATAAACGAACGCCGTTCCACCTCGGTAATGTTTTCCGCTATACTCACCGCCACGCAGGGCTTGGTAATGCGGTTGGAACAGACCTTATGCAAAAAGTAGTGCAACATCTTCTCGGCCAGATCGTAGGAGGTAATGACCCCCTTCTGTACCGGTCTTGCTGCTATTATGGAGGGCGGCGTACGACCCAACATCGTTTCCGCTTCTTGGCCGCAGGAAATAATACGACCGTCTCGTTTGCTCACCGCTATAACGGATGGCTCGTCCAACACGACGCCTCGTTCTGGGTCGTAAATCACCACGCGAGAACTTCCCAGGTCCACACCCAAATTCATCCGACATTCTCCTTGTTTCTCACTTCTTAAACAATATACATCATTATTCCCGTTTTTGCAATACCGCCGCTGTGGCAGTAACGCAAAACACCTGCTCAGTGCCGTAAATTTTCAGCATTTTGGCACATTCATGCAAGGTGGCGCCGGTGGTATGCAGGTCGTCTACCAGCAACACGACTTTGCCTGTAAGAGAGTGCCCATCGATCACGTCAAACGCACCCAGCAGGTTGGCTGCACGGCGTATACGGGTCTGCTGTTTTTGTGCCGGTGTAGGAAACAGTTTCACCAACAACGGTTGGTATGCAATACCGATTCGCTTTGCCAAGGATTTCGCCAACAGCTCCGACTGATTGAATCCGCGTTTTCGAAGAGTGGCTTTGTAAAGTGGTACAGACGTCACACAGTCAAAGGCAATACCCCCGTATTCCCGGCGAACCACCTCCGCCATCTCCTGCGCCAATCCCTCAACCGTGCAAGTATACCCTTGATTTTTGAGAATCGCCATAGCCGTATGCCCCACACCGTCATAATACAAGGGCATAATACAACGCTCATATGCATGACTTCTCCCATCACAGTCACAGTTATTGACTCCACGCCCACACAGGTCGCATATGGGCGGTAATACGTACGGCGCATCCGCACGACAACTAGGGCATATATGCTCACGCCAAGTAACCAATCGTCCGCACAAACAACACCGGGAGGGATATAACAAGGAGAGCAGAAAGCGTACAGTATCCTTCATCACAGAATCTCCCTCGCCATCCTTAAAAAGGCGCACAATCCGGTGTATCGCAAGGTCTTACGGTCGTTATCGATCATCTGCTGTATCGTCTCTCCACTACCAACTAAAATCAGTATTTTTTTGGATCGGGTAACGGCTGTGTACAGCAGATTACGATAGCACAGGTGTGCTACGCCGCGAAACACGGGCATAACCACCGCATCAAACTCACTGCCTTGGCTCTTATGTACCGTAATGGCATAGGCCAACTCCAGATCCTGCGCATCCTGTCGTGTATATTGCGCTACACGGTCATCATAGCGTACCATCAAGCAATCCTGCTTGAGTTGAATATCTTCCAAGATGCCGATATCGCCATTGAATATACCACAGCCGCTTTCGCCGTTATCCCGATTCCACGGAATATCGTAGTTGTTGCGGGTATGCATCACCTTATCGCCTACTCGCAGGGTGACCCCTTCAATGGTGATTTCTGTACGGGTCTTGTCCGACGGATTCAGTAGATGCTGCAGTTTTCGATTCATTTCCACCGTGCCGATCTCCCCTTTGCGTCCGGCGCAGAGGACCTGAATACCGTCAAAGGCGGTATAACCGTAAGCCTTGGGAAGCCGTTGACCGCACAGATCCAAAATGGTCTGGGACACATCCTCGACGGACCCACGGGGCATAAAGAAGCAATCGCCCTTGTTGTCCAGCAGCATACTTTGACCGGCAACAATGCGGTGCGCATTAGATACGATACGGCTCTCCAATGCCTGTCGGAACACTTGCGTGAGTTGCACCACCGGAACAATGCCGCTATCAATCAGGTCGTGAAGCACACACCCGGCGCCCACAGAAGGCAACTGGTCGGTATCTCCCACCAGTATCAGACGGCAACCGGTTTTCATGGACCGTAACAAGCTCTCAAACAGCACCGTATCCACCATGGACATTTCATCCACAATGACCGCATCCGCTTCCAGTGGATTGTGTTCGTTACGCTCAAAAGTGGGAGCATCACTATCGTCCCACTTGACCTCCAGCAACCGATGCAGAGTCTTAGCATCACGGCCGGTCAGTTCTGCAATCCGCTTGGCGGCCCTACCTGTAGGAGCAGCAATGGAAACCAGTTCGCCCATACTCTCCAACAAGGTAATCATTCCGCGTAACGTGGTCGTCTTACCAGTACCGGGTCCACCGGTCAGTATCAGTATGCCCTTGGATACCGCATCCACCATAGCCTGTCGCTGTTTTTCCTCATAGTGGATGTTGAAGTTGCGCTCCATGGCGTCTATACGAAGCTCCAAATCCTCCACCGACACAGCGCATCGGCTGTTCATCAAAGGCAATCGCCGGGCAATAAACAACTCAGCCTCATACAAATAGGGCAAGAAATAAAATTCACGGCCGTCAATCCATTCCTCTTGCAAGGTGCCGTCCTCTACCATCTTGGCGCAGGTCGTTTCAATGCTCTCAGCGGCCACCCCGAGCAGACGTGCGGCGGTAGGAATGACCTTGTCCGCAGGCAGACAGGTGTGACCGTTGCCGGTATTGTGTCGCAATACGTACAAAATACCGGCTTCCAGACGATTGGCATCTTCCCTATCCACACCCCATTCTATGGATAGGCGGTCCGCCCGTTCAAATCCGATATACAGGCCGGGCGTACACAGCAAATAGGGGTTTGCCTTTATCTTAGTCATAGTAGCGTGGCCGAACTTCTTCCAACAGCGCATAGCCTCGTTGGGCGTTAAACCATAACCGGCGAAGGCCATCACCACCTCGCGCAGACCAAACTGTGCGGCAAAGCTTTGCCCCATTTCCCGCGCCCTAGCTAAGGAGATACCCTTAATCTTAGCCAACTCCTGCGGTTCTTCTTCCAGTATGCGCAACGAATCCGCGCCAAAGCGGTCCACAATCTTAACGGCCGTACTGGGCCCGATGCCACGCACAGCACCGGAAGCCAGATACCGCATAATCATCGTGGCGTCGGTGGGTAGACTGCTCTCACAAGCCGTCGCCTTAAACTGGCGGCCAAAGGTAGGATGCTCCACATAATCGCCTTGTAACCGCAAGGATTCCCCCACCTGTACATTCGGGAGAGTTCCCACAACCGTTTCCAACCCGTTGTCTGTATCTAATTCCAGTACGGTCCAACCATTGTCCTCGTTACAATATACGATATTCTCAACCGTACCGTTAAGTTGTTGGGTTGTTTCTTGCGGCATCTTTTTCACTCCTTTAGGATTCACGTAACATACCAATCCAGGTGTTAAACTCCTTCTCTGTCATCGGTATCACTGACGGGTCCTCACACAACAATCGTTCGGCAATACGGGTCTCCTCTTCGGTCAGTTCCGGCAACAACACCAAGGTTTGCCTTCCGGAGCCAACTCTCCAGGCATTTTGCGACTGTAGACAGCGCATCAGCGGCTCCAAAGCATTCAATGAACCGGGGACCGCCAACTGATAAAAACATACCAACCGATCACAACGCGTCATCCATAAACAGATACGCCGTATCAACTGCGCACAACCATATAACGACAATAGCAATACCAATAACCATGCAATCCATTCGCCCACACCCATAGCATAGCCCCCTTTGATGGTCTTACGCCATACTATGCAGGGCAAAGATAACCGGTGCGTGTCCGTCAACCAGCATTAAAACGGCTGATAGACTGTCGGAATAACAAGCGAAACAACGCCTTGCCGTTAAAGGGCACTACCGGATACAGATAGCGGCCACCCACCACCGTCTTGGTGGAAATCAAAATCACAAACATAGTCAGCATGCCAGCCAACAGACCCCATCCGTTAAACAGCCAGGTCAACAGCAAAAACAGGATACGGAACAGCTTGAACGCATAGGTTAGCTCGTGACTGGGCTGGGTAAAAGAAGCAATCGCCACAAAGGCCATATAGGCCAACAGTTCTGCTACAAACAGACCGGCCTGCACCGCAAACTCCCCAAAAACCAACGCTCCCACAAGACTTAAGGCGTTACTTAACGACGTGGGTGTGTTGAGGGATGCCAGTTTGAGTGTATCTATGAGCACCTCCACCAATAGTAACTGGACGATCAAGGGTATGGCGCCCATCTCTTCAATCCGCATAAATTCCAGTGCTTTAGGAATACGCTCCGGGTTCTTCATCAGGTAATACCACACGGGGGTGATAAACAGGGTTATCATAAAAATAAAACTGCGCACCCAACGCAGATAGGTACCCACAATGGGCGGAAAATAATAGTCATTGGTATCCTGCGAAAAGTTAAATATGGACGTGGGCAACAGCATCGCTGCCGGCGAGTTGTCTACCAACAGAACGATCTGCCCTTCCGCCATACTGGCCGCCGCACAATCCGGACGCTCGGTATACCGGATACGGGGAAACGGGTTGTACCATTGCTTCGGCAGAAGGCACTCCGCCAACCCCTCCTGACTCATCGTTAAGGATGGAATGGTAATCTCCCGGATACGCTTACGCAAGGCATCCAGATACTTTCTGTCCACCCGGTCGTCCATATAACACAGGCACACGTCCGTAGAAGAAATCTCGCCCACCTGCAGAGCCTCAAAGGTCAAGGCTGGGTGCCGCAGACGACGACGAATGAGGGCGGTGTTAAACACCATCGTTTCTACAAAGCCGTCACGGGATCCGCGCAGTACCCGGTCGGATTCCGGCTCCTGTACACCACGCACCGGATAGGTACGGCTGTCAACCAGCACCACCCGATCCAGTCCGGAAACGACCAATGCCGTGGCACCGGAAAGCACCTGCAAGGTCACCGCATCCATATCACCGGAGCAATCCACTTCCACATAAGTTATGAATTGCGCAATAAACTGCCGTGCATCGCATATACCAGCAGCCTGCTCTGCCGTTATCTTGGCGAGAAACTGCAGCATCTTATCCAACACTTCATCCTTGGCAAAGCCGTCTACAAAATACATAGTTGCCGGGCGACCGGCCACCACGCAATTGCGGCTAATCAGGTCAAAACTTGCCTCTACACGCAACTTTTCATTCAAATAAGCAACGGTCTGTTCATAGTTCATACATACCACCTCTTTAGGGTAGTATGCACATAAACCGTGAAAATATGAGATTACATCATTCCGATAAACGCCGCCAGACTCCCCCGGTCCGCACCGCAATGCCGGTGAGACCAAAACACGTCGGGATGGCAACGGGTACACAGGTCGGTGACTGTAATGTTATCTGCCTTTACACCGGCACCGAGCAATATACGGCGGTTGACCTCCCACAGATCAATATGGAACTTGCCGTTTCCGTCATCACGGTAACAATCTTCAGTAAATTCCAGTGTCTGGCAGAACGCATCATATACCGGGCTGTCCACCTCAAAACAACAAACGCCGATGGACGGACCGATGCCGACCAGAATATCCTCGGGGCAACAACCGTAGTCTTGGCACATACGCTCCACCGTCACCCGTCCCATACCGGCCGCCGTCCCTCGCCAACCTGCGTGAGAGGTCGCCACCACGCGCCGCCTACGATCTGCAAAAAACAGCGGTACACAGTCGGCATACTGGGTGCAGAGCAACACCTGCGGTTCATCCGTAATGAGTCCGTCCACATCGGTATAGTCACGCGGACGGGTTATCCCCCGACCACGGTCAGCAGCGGTCACATTATAGATATTCACCGTATGGGTCTGCGCCGAAATAACGGTGTTTGAATAATCCATTCCCATAGCGGCGGTTATTATCTGAAAGTTTTTGGTCACCGACCGATCGTCATCACCACGGGTAAAGCTCAAATTCATAGATTCGTATATACCTTGGCTTACGCCGCCCAGACGGGTGGAGAAGCCGTGGCGGATAAACGACAACCGATCAAACGCCGGGAAAGTATAATAGAGCAAACCCTCATTCTGGTGTGCGCACAAAGCACGGCTTTGGGGAATCTGCATAACAACAGCCTCCAGTTGCATTAGTCCTCGCTGTGATACAGACGTACGGCGTCCTCACAAGCGGCAATCAAGCGCTCACAAACGGCATCCCGACCAAACCGTTCCACCGTCACCCGACGGATGGTATCCCGGTCGTACGTTGCGGCGGTATCCATCATAGTTTGCATAGCTGCAGTCATAGCTTCCACGTTGTTGACGGGTACCAAAACACCGGTTTCTGGCGTTATGATGTCCTGAGGACCGCCACACATAGTGCTGATGGCCGGACGGCCGCAAGCGGCACATTCATTGAGTACGCAGGATAAGGTCTCCGTATGGGAAGAACAAATAAAGCAGTCGCAATCGTTCATAAACTGCGGTGTTTCCTCACGGGGAACCTGTCCCACCAGATGACAGCTATCCTCAACGTCTTCCTGCTCTATCAGTTGCTGCAGCCGGTCACGCAGAACACCCGAGCCGGCTATCAGCAAACGCATAGGACGGTCGTCCCGTTCACGTAAACGGGCAAAGGCCTGAATCAGCATATCGTAGCCTTTGATGGGACGCAACTGTCCCATAGCCGCAAAGGTAAACGGTGCGTCGGGCGTTCTCTTCTCGCCAATGGTAAAGCGGTCCTCATTGACCATATCCGGAATAACCCGAGTAGCGGCGTCGTATGCCTTCATCACCTGCAATAAGCCGGAGCCCACGCAGGCGTTGACCTGCGCCGCATTCATAGTGGCGTATAACCGTTGTCTGGTGGGACTCCCCTCCTCCTCCGTAATCACGTAGGAGGAATGCTCCATAAAGAAAAGTGGCAAATCGTGGCGGCGGCACAGAGAAACAGCCTCATAACCCTGCAGAGAGGAGCGCAAATTGACTACGTCCGGCTTTCCCCATTCCGTCTCCAGCATACGGTACATACGCTCCAGCATACGGGTGCGTTGCCAGCAACGACCACGCTCAAACCGTGGGGTCAGATTGGGGCGTACGTAGACATAGGTGTCCACACCGTTAACCACACGGTGAGTCAAGCCGTTGTCCTCCTTGCGAAAACTACTGCCCACCTCCGCATACAGCACGGCCACTTGATGGCCTCGTGCCACCAATTCTTCAGCCTGCTCTTTATAGAAAGAACCCAGCAACGGTGCCGAAGGAGTACCGTACCAGGAGGGAATCATCAATATCTTCATACGCACACCTCCACATGGTATACAGTATACTCAATTTTGACGAAAAGTGCAAGGAATTATAAGCAAAAAACAGAATCTCATTTTTTTCTTTACAACGGGCAATAATTCCAGTATAATAGTTAGGTATAAATTACAGAGAACGGAGTATCGGCATGCTGCAATATGAAGAACTGCGATTACGATTAGAGGGATTGCTGCCCCAGATAGAGGACCTGGCAAACTCCATTGGCCTTGCCCAACTTCGCCGGGAAGCGGACGAGCTGGATGCCCGTGCGGCGGCCCCCGGCTTCTGGGATGATATGGAATCCGCCAAGCAGATCACACAGAAAACTGCTACCATCAAGGGTAAGATCGAGGCATACGAGCGTCTGTTAGCCGACTATCAGGACACCCTCACCTTGATTGAACTGGCCAACGAGGCAGAGGACCTCTCCTTGTTTGACGAGTGTATACAGGGTGTTGAACAGGTCGAACAATCTATGGAGACCCAGCGACTGGCCACCTTGCTCAGCGGTGAATACGACGGCAAGAATGCCATTCTCACCTTCCACGCCGGAACAGGCGGCACCGAGGCGCAGGATTGGGCAGAGATGTTGTACCGTATGTATACCCACTGGGCCGAGCGCCACGGGTATAAATACAATATTCTGGACTATCAGGATGGCGACGAAGCTGGTCTTAAGAGCGCAAGCATCCTTATCGAGGGTGAGAATGCCTACGGTTATCTGAAAAGCGAAATGGGCGTTCATCGCCTTGTTCGAATTTCTCCGTTTGACTCATCGGGAAGACGTCATACGTCCTTTGCGGCGGTTGAGGTTATGCCCGAGATTACGGAGGATGTCGAGGTTGAAATCCGCACGGAAGATCTGAAGG
>JAZRMD010000172.1:0-9575 GCA_045647285.1 Acutalibacteraceae bacterium | reverse complement strand
GTCTTTACCTCGTCAAACAAGGCCTGCAGTACTTCCTTATGCCGGTTGCCACGGTCGGTTTCCGACCCGGTGTACCGGTCACGGGAATAGGCCAGCGCCTGGGCACCGGAAAGCCGCTGATAGCCGGCGGTCACCTTTTCGTAATCGAATCCCAGGTACAGCAGTTCGGGAGCGTAGGTGTTGTTCATCACCCCGGCCTCGGAGGCGTTCACGTCGATCATCACACCACCCACGTAATCCACCAGTTCTACAAACTCAAAGAAGTTGATGTATACGTAATCGGTGATGTTCATACCAAAGTTGGCGTTGAGGGTCTGCACCGCCAACTTAGCACCGCCCCAAGCAAAGGCGTGGGTGATCTTGCTGTCCCCATACTTGTCCTTGGGTGTGCCGATATTTACCAGCGAATCCCGGGCAATGGAGGTCATCTTAATGGCGTTGTGGTCCCGGTCGATGGACAGGATAATGAGTGCGTCCGACCGACCGCTTTCGTCGTTGTTGCGGCTGTCCAGACCAAACAGCGCAATGTTCTGCACACCGGTGCGGTCCTCCAGCGCCTGGTTGATACCCAGATCCGATTCGTTAAGTTCGCTCTCTCGATTGACTCGACCAAAGGTAGCAAAGTATAATCCGGTCAGCACTACCGCCAGCGCCAACAACACTGCGCCGACAATGATACCAATGCGTATCCACAGTTGCTTTTTGGTGAGTTTTTTCTTTCCCTGCGTGGCTTGTGCCGTAATGTCGGCCAGCCCCACCAGGCGGACCTGCCCGTCCTCGGCGGCGTTTTGCTCTTCGCCCGAAGCCGGTACGGCGGCGCCGCAACGGGGGCAGAACGTCAACGCAGAACGCAGCCGCTTACCGCAGTTATTGCATATCATTTGCATTCCCTCTTTTCACGTCATCAGGGGTTATTTTTGCCCATACTGAGCATAGTACAAGTGCATTATAGCACAGCAGTCCGTATTTTGCAATCTCTTTTTATTTTTGACAGTTTCCGACGGTTGCGGCGCGTTTTTTCTTATTCTATTGTCCCCGACGGGCGGTAGCGTATACATACGAGGGGGGGATATGGAAGGGCGCCCCCTTCGAGAGATGGTGACACCGAATAGGGACACGGTGGCGGTGGCCTTTTATGATTTTTGACGACGGTGGGATAAATCTGTAATTTCCTGTTGAAATACGGACAAAAACAAGGTACAATACTTGCAGACGACCTAACGAAAGGACGATATGTATGAAACGGTTATTGATAGCGGTTGCCCTCGTGCTGACTGTGACGGTAATGGGCGTTACCGCTGCGCCAGCGGCCCAGTATGCGGCGGACGGCAGTCTGGCGGCCATTACCGAGCCGGACGACAATATATTGCCCCTTATCTTCTGTCGGGGCACCGATGACCTGGCTGCCGCCGACGTAACGTGGGGCGAGGGTCATACCGGGCAAGGAGCCACGCTGGACGGCGTGGACGCCTATTTTCGCTCGGAAGGTACGCTGTTGCAGGAGGATGCGTTGAGCTTTGCTCTATGGATCGATTGGCAGGATGCGGCCGCCGCCCCGGCGGGTCAGAGGATACTGTCTATCCGTGGTGCCGACCGCAACACCCGGTATATGGCCCTGTCCCCCAACGGGGGCGAACAGGCGCAAGGCCTGTGTCTGGAGATGCAGATGGAGGCGGAAACGGTGGCGCTGATCGCCGAAACCCCGGCTGCCTTGACCGCCGGCTGGCATCATCTGGCGGTGGTGTGGGAAGGTGCTGTCTTGCGGCTGTATATGGACGGCGTTCTGTTGGATGAAAAGACCGCCCCGGCCACGCCTACTCAGTTTGCCCCCCGTCAGCTTTGCTGGGGTAAGGGGATGCGCACCGGCGAGGCCGGTTATCTGCACGCCCAGATAGACGAGGTGTACCAGTATAATCGGGCGCTCACCGCCGAAGAGATACGGACCATGGCCGGTGTCACCACCGAGAGCACCACCACCGCCCCTACCCAGACTGCCTCCACCACCACACCCACCCAACCGTCCACCGTTACCCCCGACCCGTTACAGGTGCCCACCCGTCTGTGGTGGTTGCTTATTCCGGTGGCGGCGGTCGTCGTGTTAATACTGTGTCTGCGCCCGTGGAAGCACCGCCGTTCCCGTTATGGTAACAAGTATTCTTTCAAGAAATAAGAAACTGCAAAAAAGACAAAAAGACCGTTGTCCGACGGGACAACGGTCTTTGGTTTGTGCACCGATTATTTCATGATGATACCCATGGTACCGGGGGCCACGCCGCCGGCGTTGGACTCGTCGGTATCGATGTGCATGGCCAACGCATACTTGTCGCTGACGCGCACCACCACGTCACCAAAGGTGAGGGTACGGCCCTCGCAGGGGATCTTCACTTCCACGATCTGCTTGTCGGTCAGGCCCATACGCTCTGCGTCGGCGGTGGTCATATGGATGTGCCGCATAGCGGCAATAACGCCCTCGCTAATTTCCACTTCACCGCAGGGACCCACCAGCTTGCAGGCGCCGCTGCCGGCGATGTCACCACTCTCGCGCACGGGGGCGGCCACACCGATGGAACGAGCGTCGGTCAGGGACAGTTCCACCTGCGTTTCGGGACGGACGGGGCCCAGAATGGACACACCGGGGATGGTCTTTTTGGGGCCAACCACGTCCACACGCTCCGCACAGGCGTATTGACCGGGCTGGGACAGGTCCTTCTTCTTGGTCAGCTCGTAGCCGGCACCGAACAGGGTCTCCAGCGCTTCCTTGGACAGGTGAATGTGACGGGCAGAGGTTTCTACCAAAACTTCCATAGACATAGATATGTACACTCCTTTATTTAAGTTCCTCTCCATTGTACCGCAAAAAACCTGGCAATTCAAGAGGAAATGTGGTATTCTGTAAATAAAAGATGCGGAAAGTGGGGATGGATATGGGTGAATGGGACACTTTGCGGACACAATGCGCCGCTTGTTCCGGTTGCAGTCTGGCCTCTACCCGGCAGAACGTGGTGTTTGGGGTGGGTGCCACCGATGCGGAGATACTGTTGGTGGGAGAAGGACCCGGCGCCAACGAGGACCGGTTGGGCGAGCCGTTTGTAGGCGCCGCCGGACAGCTGCTGGACCGTATGTTGGCCGGGGTGGGGCTTTCCCGGCAGAAGAACGTGTATATTGCCAACATCGTTAAGTGCCGTCCGCCCCAGAATCGGGACCCCTTGCCGGAAGAACAGGATGCGTGTATCGGCTGGCTTAGGCGCCAGACCGCCCTGCTGCGCCCCCGTATCATCGTATGTCTTGGCCGGGTAGCGGCTTGCCGCCTGATAGACCCGGAGTTTAAGGTTACCCGTCAACATGGGCAGTTTGTCTGTAAAAACGGGGTGTGGATGATGGGCACCTTCCACCCGGCGGCCCTGTTGCGCAATCCGGCACAGAAAGGGGACGCATTCCGAGACTTGGTGGCCGTCCGGGACAAGATACAGGAGGTGTGCACCCACACCGCCCTATGGTTTGGCGAGGACGAATCTTGACAGCCGTTGCCGGGCGTGATATAGTGAAATCAACCTTTTAATGGGAGGTCGGAAAGATGAAAAGAATAGCGGCTTTATTCCTATGCGTATTCCTGGTGGCGGTCAGCCTGCCGGTGGCGGCGCAATCCACCGGATTGGAAAACAAAACGGCCTTGTTTATCGGGGACAGCATCGCTGCCGGTTGGCGGGATACCGGGTACGGTCACGCCAACTATAGCAGCAGTGGCGGTTGGTCCTTGCGTCTGCAAAAGAACTATCAAATGCAGGTCACTCCCGCGGCCCAACCGGGTCAATCGTTGACGGTAATCGACCGCCGTGGTCATATTGTTGAGCAGTTGCACAAATACAAAAGAGGGTCTTACGATTACGTGATCCTGCAGGGCGGCTTTAACGACTGTATGGGAGAGAACACCCCCGGCAACAACAATATGGCCGCAATACCCAAGCTGGGTACGGTAAGCCAATCGTTTAAGGTAGAGGACTTTGACACGACCACCTTCAGCGGTGCGTTTGAGGAGCTTCTGTATTACGCCGTTAACTATTTTCCCACCGCCAAGATCGGGTTTATCGTCACCTACCAGACCCCCAAGTCCGAGTACGGCGGCATCACTGACGGTATCAAGAAGACGCCGGAGGGCTACACCCAGGCGGATTACTTTAAGCGGCAGATGGAACTGTGCGACAAGTGGAAGGTCCCCTATCTCGATCTGTGGGACGGCACCGCCCACGACGGGAAGAAGTTTAGTGGCGACGTCATTGACGTGTCCGGCACTTCCCATTTCCCCGGTGGCTCCGACCACATCCACCTAAGCACCGCCGGTTACGATGTCATCACCCCTTATATTGCCCGATGGATGGTGGAACTGGCCGGCGGCACCTTCCCCACGACCACCACGACCACCACAACTACCGCTAAGACCACAACCACGACCACCGCGGCGGTGACCACGACGACTACCACCACCAAAGCCCCGGTGATGGGCAACACCACCACCACGACTACGACCGGGACTACCACTACGACGGCTACAACCACCACCAAGGAGGCGGTGACCACCATCGTCACCCGTCCCACCCAGGAGACCGTTACGGAAACCTCCGGGGATAACAGCACCACGGTGACGGTCGTTCTCATTTGTGTTATCGCCGCCGTACTGCTTACCGCCGGCGCTGTGGTGACCGTGATACTGGTACAGCGTAAGAAATCACTTGACAAAACTGCGTAATTATGCTATGGTAAACACCGATAATGACGATGACGGAGAGAAGTACCGCCGCAAGAGCACCCACAAGCGAACCGGGGATGGTGGAAGCCCGGCAGGGAAGCAGCGACGGGAATAACACTCCCGAGTCGCAAACTGAACGCCCACAGGGTCAGTAGGGGAGCCGTGAGCCGTGCGTTAAGCGGCATGCCTTGTTAGAGGTTGAGAGGTCTGTCCACAGCAAGACAGGCAATTTAGGTGGCACCGCGAACGCACGCCGTTCGTCCTAAAGATACGGGACGAATGGCGTGTTTTTTTATTTGTAAAGGAGTATGTAGTATGAAACACATGGACATTAAGAAGTTGTATACCGATGCGGCGTACATCGGCCAGACGGTCACCGTGTGCGGTTGGGTCCGCACCTCCCGAGACTCCAAGAACGTGGCGTTTGTGGAGCTCAACGACGGCACTTCTCTTAAGCATCTGCAGATCGTGTTAGACAAGGCGGTGTTGCCGGACGTGAGCGCCTTTATGCCCATCGGCACTTCCCTTAAGGTGGAAGGTACGCTGGTGGAGAGTGAGCGCAACGGTGTGGAGGTCAACGCTACCGCCATCACCGTACTGGGCACCTGCCCCGGGGAATACCCTTTGCAGAAAAAGCGGCACACGCTGGAATTTCTGCGCACCATTCCCCACCTGCGGGTACGCACCAACACCTTTAATGCGATTTTCCGTGTGCGTAGCGTGATGGCGGATGCCATTCACCGGTATTTTCAGGAGAGGGATTACGTATATGTCAATACCCCCCTCATCACCGCCAGCGACTGTGAGGGCGCCGGCGAGATGTTTAAGGTTACCACCATCGGCTATTCCGAGGAATACAAGAGCGCCGAGGACTACTATGCCAACGACTTTTTCGGTAAGCGCGCCGGCTTGAGCGTGTCCGGACAGTTGGAGGGCGAGATGGCGGCCATGGCTTTTGGCAAGATTTATACCTTTGGACCCTCTTTCCGGGCGGAGAACAGCAACACCCCCCGTCACGTGGCAGAGTTCTGGCACGTGGAGCCGGAGGTGGCCTTTGCGGAACTGCCGGACATCATTGAGATCGCCCAGGAGATGATCAAGTACATCATTGCCGACGTAATGGAAAAGTGCCCGGAGGAACTGGCGTTCTTTGAGAAGTTCTTTGAAGCCGGTCTGCGCGATAAGTTGCGTAGCGTGGTTGACAACGACTTTGAAGTGCTGGATTACACCGACGCCATCGCCATTCTCGAGAAGGCGGACGTAGAGTTTAAGTACCCGGTCAGCTGGGGTTGCGACCTGCAGACCGAACACGAGCGCTACATCACCGAGCAGGTGTTCAAGAAGCCGGTATTCGTCACCAACTATCCCAAGGATATCAAGTCTTTCTACATGAAGCAGAATCCCGACGGTAAGACGGTAGCCGCCACCGACCTGCTGGTACCCGGCGTGGGCGAGATCATCGGTTGCTCCGAGCGTGAGGCCGACCTGGATAAGCTGCTGACCGCTATGCAGGAACGGGGCATGAATCTGGAAGACTACGGCGACTATATTGACCTGCGCCGTTTCGGCTCGGTGCCCCATTCCGGTTTCGGTCTGGGATTTGAGCGCATCATTATGTACGTCACCGGCACCGCCAACATCCGGGACGTGCAGTTGTTCCCTCGCACCGTGGGCGGCATCCGGTAATAAAGGAGAGATACCTATGGTACAGTACGTGCCCGGTTATGACCCCAAACTGAATCTGCGCCAGACCCAGCAGGCCATCAAGGTCATCAAGGATACCTTTCAGGTGCTGTTGGCACAAAACCTGCATCTGGAACGGGTGACCGCCCCGGTACTCATCCCCGGCGGCACCGGTATCAACGACGACCTGAGTGGTGTGGAGCGTAAGGTGGACTTTACCGTCCGTGGCCTGGGCGAAGCCCACGCCGAAGTGGTGCAGTCCTTGGCTAAGTGGAAACGGGTGGCTCTGGGCCGCTACGGTTTCGGGCCGGGGGAAGGCATTTATACCGATATGAACGCCATCCGCCGGGATGACGATATGGACAATACCCACTCCATCTTCGTGGACCAATGGGATTGGGAGAAGGTCATCACCCCCGACCAACGGACGGTGGAGTATCTTCAGCATACGGTACGCCGCATCGTCAAGGCGGTGGCGGATACCAACAAGCTGCTGCAGCAAAAGTATCCCTTGCTGACCGCCACCATCCACGAGGACGTGTATTTTATCACCGCCCAGGAGTTGGAAGACCGGTATCCCGGTATGACTGGCAAGGAGCGAGAGGACGCCATCACCAAGGAATACGGCACCGTATTCCTTATGCAGATAGGCGACCCCCTGCGTAGCGGCAAGCCCCACGACAGCCGGGCCCCTGACTACGACGACTGGACCCTTAACGGGGATCTGCTATTCTGGAACGAAGTGTTGGGTCATGCGTTGGAGATCAGTTCTATGGGCGTACGGGTAGACGCTGCGGCGTTGCAACGACAGTTGACGGCGGCCGACGCAGAGGACCGTCTGGTACACGCTTATCATCAGGGCATTATGGACGGCTCCCTGCCTCTGACCATCGGCGGCGGCATTGGCCAATCCCGTTTGTGTATGCTGATGTTGGAGAAGGCCCACGTGGGCGAGGTACAGGTATCCATCTGGCCTCCCGAGATGGTGGAGGATTGCCGCCGTCACGGCATCGTGTTGCTGTAAATATTTTTTCGTACGACAGAATCCGGCCTTTTCTCCCTCGCCAGAGGTGGTATACTACCCTCTGTCGTGGGAGGTTGATAAAACAAGGAGGTGCGTTATGGACGGATTATTGCAATGGTTTATGGAGGTGCTGGAAGGCATCTCGGGTGAATGGGTCGCCTTTATTGTGTCTATGGTCCCCCTGATTGAGTTGCGTGGCGGCTTGCTTGCGGCGGCGGCGCTGGGGGTAGACATTTTGGTGGCGGTACCGCTGTGTATTGCCGGCAACATCCTGCCGGTACCCTTTATTCTGTGGCTCATTACTCCTATCTTTAACGCGCTCAAGCGCACCCGACTGTTCCGCCCTATGGTGGAAAAATTGGAGAAACGTGCTATGAACAAGAGCGATAAGATCGAGAAAGGGTATTTCTGGGGCCTGGCCCTGTTTGTGGGCATTCCGTTGCCCGGCACCGGCGCCTGGACGGGAGCGCTCATAGCCTCCCTGCTCAACATTCCTTTCAAGAAGGCGTTCCCGGCTATTTTGCTGGGTATTCTTATCGCTACCGTTATTATGGCACTCGTTTCTTACGGTCTGCTTGGAGCCATTGTCAGCCTGTTCTAAATACCACGACGGACACATATATATCCGGTAGGATATATGGGGAAGGAATGGTATGTTTATGGAAAGGACCTATTTGCCGGAAGGCAGTCTGTTACACACACCGGCCAACAAGACGGCCACCGCCACCCTGACGGCGCTGATGGATGCCCGGGACGAGGGCACCTTGCTGGAAGGCAGGGCGGTACGCTGTGATGTGGAGCACAATCTGTACGTGCAGTTTCCCTTTGGAGAGGGCATCATTCCCCGGCACGAGGGCGCCTTGGGTATTGCGGAGGGCACCACCAAGGATATTGTCCTCATCACCCGAGTCAATAAGCCGGTCTGCTTTGTGGTCACCGGCTTCCGGCAGACCCCGGAAGGGTGTCAGCCGGTGCTGTCCCGGCGTCTGGCACAGGAGCGTTGTCGGGACGCTTTTATTGACCAACTGCAGTTGGGGGACGTGATACCGGCCCGGATAACCCGACTGGAAAGCTTCGGCGCCTTTTGCGATATCGGTTGCGGTTTACCGGCTCTGTTGCCCATCGCAGACATTTCGGTCAGCCGGATTGCCCATCCCCGGGACCGCTTTGTGTGCGGTCAGGAGATATGGGGAGTGGTATCCTCGCTGGAGAACGGCCGGGTATGTCTGTCCCACCGGGAGTTGTTGGGCACCTGGGAGGAGAACGCTTCTCTCTTTAAGGAGGGGGAAACCATCGCCGGTATCGTGCGGTCGGTGGAGCCCTACGGTATCTTTGTGGAACTGACCCCCAATCTGGCCGGCCTGGCAGAGCCCCGGGAAGGGGTACGGGTCGGTCAACAGGCGGCGGTGTACATCAAGAGTGTCCAGCCGGATAAACTCAAGATCAAGTTGGCGCTTATTGATGCACAAGACGAGGACCAACCACCCAAGCCGCCCCGGTATTTCATCACCCAAGGCCCACTGACCTATTGGCGGTATTCCCCTGAGGAATGTTCTCGGGTGGTAGAAAGCCGGTTTTGAGAACAAAAGTAAAAGACGGACTGTCGTCAGACAGTCCGTCTTCTTATTGCTTGTTTTCCCTGCGGCTTTATCTCTCGTTAAACCGTGCCAGGAATTCCCGGGTGCGCTCGTTCTGGGGGTTGCCGATGACCTGAGAGGGGGGACCCATTTCGGCTACCACACCCTCGTCCATAAACATCACCGTATCGGATACGTCCCGTGCAAACTCGATCTCGTGTGTGACGATGATCATGGTGCGTCCGGTCTGTTTAAGTTCCCGGATGACCCGTAACACCTCGCCGGTCAGTTCCGGGTCTAACGCACTGGTGGGCTCGTCAAAGCACAGGATATCCGGCTCCATAGCCAACGCCCGGGCGATGGCCACACGCTGTTGCTGACCGCCGGACAACTGACAGGGGTAACTGTCCTTTTTCTGGGATAGGCCCACCTCATCCAGCAGACGATCCGCCTTTTGTGCGATGGCGGCGTGGGCGGATTTGAAGGTGGTGTGTCCGTTGTATGCGCCGTCTTTTTTTATCAAGTCGGATCGTAGCCATGTCGTTCT
>JAZRMD010000171.1:0-4582 GCA_045647285.1 Acutalibacteraceae bacterium | reverse complement strand
CATCCGTATATCGCCGTATCAATTCCTCCGCCATGGTGGAATCGCTATTTACTACCGCATAGGATGGAACACCCAATCGACGGACGGCGGCAGCAAGAGCTATGGCAGACCCCAAGCTATCCAGATCGGACAGGCGGTGACCCATCACAAACACCGTATCGCTCCCGAGTATCAGGTCACGCAGGGCGTTGGCCATCACACGGGTGCGTACCTTGGTGCGTCGTTCCACTCCTCTGGAGCGACCGCCGTAGAAATCATAGCCGTTAGCCGTCTTGATGGCGGCTTGATCGCCGCCCCGGGCCAACGCCATCTCCAGCGCTTGTTTAGCCATACGCTCACATTCCTGCAAGTTTTTACCCTGACCGACACCGATGGACACGGTGATACCCGGTTTTACATCCGCAAAAGTTTTGCGCACGTTATCCAGTATACCAAACCGTTCCTTGGTCATATCGTTCAGGTGGCGGCACTCGGTAATCGCCATAAAACGGTCACTACCGAATTTTCGCAACACACCGCCGGGACGAGAAATCCAATCGTCCAGCATCGTTTCGATCTGTCCGGCAATACGCGTTCGCTCGCCATCACGTAGATTGCGTGCCGCTTCTTCCAGGTTGTCAATGCAGATAAGAATAACCACCGGTCGGCTGGCAGTATACTCTGCCGCAATCTCCTTGAGTGTCGTATCCTCCGAAAAATAAAGTACGTAGTTTCCGTCATCACACGGATAGACGTACGTTGTATAGGCGGATTGCCCACAACGGATATCCATAGCGCTCTTACTATGCAGATCCCGTACCGTCAGTCCGTCAAACAAGTTCACCGCACTGCTTCCCATAACGTCCTGCTGGTCAGCCACATCCCGTATAAAAAGCGGATTGCCGTAAAGTATCTCCGCCTCATGGGAAAGGATGGCTACCGGCATAGGGTAGGTATCTAAGACCTGCCGTTGCTGTGGCGTTAAGGTGTCCGTCAGGCGTACCATCACCTGCATCAGCCAGCGGCGGTACCGGACAAACAGCACCACCGTTATCAGTACGGCTAATGCCCACAGCGAAAACGCCACGATACCGTACCGGACGGATTGCAGGGTCAACACCACGCACCCCCCGGCAAACACGAGCAACAAGACCGTTACAAGGCATTTAAGCGTTGTCAGTCGTTTACGCATAGGGCACCTCCTTTGCTGTTGATTATATCTCGGTGATGATCGGTAATATCATCGGACTGCGCTTGGTCTTTTGGAACAGCATACGGGACAGGTCATCCCGTACACGGGTCTTCATGGTGTTCCAGTCGCAATGGGGGTTGCGACAACAATCCAACAACGCCCGTCTGGCGACTTCCTTAACCTCGTCAAACAAGGTCTCCGCCTCACGTACGTAGACAAAGCCGCGGGACACCACGTCCGGACCGGAAACCAGTTCCCCGGATACACCGTCAATGGTCGCCACCACGACGATCAATCCGTCTTCGGCCAGATGCTTTCGGTCACGCAGAACGATGCTTCCCACGTCACCTACACCAAGGCCGTCCACCAGTACACGACCGGCCGGCACCGAGCCGACCACAGACATACTGTTGGACGTCAGCGCAATGGTCTTACCGATTTCGGTAATGAGAACGTTCTGCTCATCCATACCCATGGAATACGCTAAAGCTGCGTGTTTCGCCAGGTGCTTCTGTTCGCCGTGGACCGGGATAAAATACCGTGGTCTGGTAAGGCCGTGAATGATCTTCAACTCTTCCTGACAGGCGTGGCCGGACACGTGTACGTCGTACATCTTCTCGTACACCACCTCACAGCCGCGCTTCATCAGTTCGTTGACCACCTTACCCACCGTCTTTTCGTTACCGGGAATGGGCGTTGCCGAGATGATAATATAGTCATCCGGCCCAACCTCTACCTTGCGATGGTCAGAAAAAGCCATACGACTCAGCGCCGACATTGGTTCCCCTTGACTTCCGGTAGTAATAAGGGTCACGCGCTCCTTGGGGTAACGGTTGATATCATCAATATCAATGAGCAATCCTTCAGGAATGTGCAGATACCCCAGCTCCTGCGCAATGGTTACAAAGTTGATCATACTCCGGCCGGACACAGCCACCTTACGGTCGTCCTGGAAAGATGCCGTCATGATCTGCTGTATCCGGTGCAGATTGGATGAGAATGTGGCAACAATAATGCGTTTTTTGTACGCCTTACGGAACAGGTTGGCAAAGCTTTCGCCCACTACCCTCTCGCTGGGAGTGTATCCGGGGCGCTCCACGTTGGTGGAGTCAGCCATAAGCGCCAGTACGCCCTCGTTACCTAACTGGCCAAACCGTGCCAGGTCGATCATCGGTCCCATAACCGGTGTGCAGTCGATCTTAAAGTCACCCGTATGCACGATATACCCCATGGGGGTCTTGATGGCCAACGCCATAGCATCGGGAATCGAGTGGTTAACCGTAACAAACTCAACCGTCAATTCCCGTCCTATGTGAATGACGCCGCCGGACTCTACCACGTGCAACCGTGCCTTGTTGGCTAGACCGTGTTCCTTGAGCTTGGATGCAATTAGGGCCACCGTCAAGCGACCGGCGTATACAGGAATGTTGAGTTCTTTCAGCAGATAAGGCAATGCGCCGATGTGGTCCTCGTGACCGTGGGTAATAAATATGCCGCGAATCTTGTCCTTAATCTTGATAACATACGAGAAATCCGGCAGTACCACGTCCACCCCCAACAAATCTTCGTCTGGGAAGGACATACCACAGTCAATGATAAACGCGTCGTCGCCGTATTCCAGCACAGCCATATTCTTGCCTATCTCGTTAAGGCCGCCCAGCATCGTGTAATGCACCGGCAACTGCGGCGCCGCCTTACGGCGACGGTCTCCCCCATTGTTACGGGGCACCGCATTCCGCTGATCGTTCTTGTTATTCTTACGAGGAGAACGATTACTCACGTCCTTATTGACGTCCTTCTTTGCCTCTTTTTTGAATTCATTTCGCACTTTACTGCGCTCATTCATTTGTTTTTTATTTTTATTCGGGGTTGTTTGCTTATTTCTTTCGGACATAATTTCCTCCATTTCGTTATAGATAGCCGATGGTAATACTGCACTAACGCCCCCATCGGGGAATCCGATGCAAATGTGCTAATCGGCAACTGATTGATAAGCTCCGCACTTATCCTTTTCCGCATAATGTTCGCCAGAGTCATTGCCGCATCGGATGTTCCACAACCATCCCACGGCTTCCGTTCACGATACATCATCTTATAATATCTTATTATAGGAGAAAAGTCAAGTGTAAAGGACGACAGCATAAGTATAGCCAAAAATTTTGAAATTAAGTATTGAGTAATGGCATCAACTTTGCTATAATGGTGGCTATGTGAAAGGGTGATGACGGTGAAATCTGTAGATATTTTTACGGATGGTGCCTGTTCCGGCAACCCAGGAAAGGGCGGTTGGGCAGCCATTTTGCGTTATGGCAGTGCCACAAAAGAACTGTGCGGCGGAGAAGCGGAAACCACCAATAATCGTATGGAGCTTACCGCGGTTATTAGAGCCTTGGAGGCGCTCAAAGAACCGTGTGTTGTCACCTTGACCAGCGATTCCAAGTACGTCATTGATGCCGTAACACAAGGCTGGGTCTACGGTTGGAAGCGGAACGGGTGGAGAAAGAGCGACAAAAAACCTGCTTTAAACGTAGATTTATGGGAACAGCTGTTGCCCTTGTTGGACAAGCACGATGTACACTTCGTATGGGTGAAAGGCCACGCCGGCCATCCGGAAAACGAACGGTGTGACCAACTGGCTGTGGAATATTATAACCAACTGTAACGTTGTTAGGAGAAGCATTATGGAAAAAAGAAATGAACGTATCCGCCGCCTTTGTGTCATGGCAATGCTATGTGCGATGGCGTACGCGGCCGTTGCGCTGATTCGCATACCGGTGGTATCCTTCCTAAAATATGAGCCGAAGGACGTGTTATTGGTTATCGGCGGCTTTATGTACGGGCCTATCGCCGGCGCCGTTATGAGTATTGTCGTAGGCCTGTTGGAGATGGTGACCGTCAGCGATACAGGACTTATCGGCATGGCAATGAACGTTCTTTCGTCCTGCCTATTTGTATGCATCGCATCCGCCGTTTACCAAAAAAAACGGTCCATCAGCGGCGCTGTCGGAGGTCTGGTTATAGCGATACTGGCTACAACGGCCGGTATGTTGTTGTGGAACTTCCTTGTCACTCCCCTTTATATGGGAATTTCCCGGGAAGCGGTCAGCGCTATGTTGCTACCGGTATTTCTACCCTTCAACCTCTTTAAAGGCACTCTCAACGCTGCGTTAACGCTCCTGCTGTACAAGCCGGTCGTGTCCGCCTTGCGTAAGACTCACCTGATGCCTCCGTCCACCTCGGCGCAATCTCGTCGTAACAGCGTGTGGTTGGTCGCCCTCTTCGTGGTGCTGACCCTCGTTGCCGTATGGCTTCTGTGGACTGGAAAAATTTGATGTTGACAAATTTCGCATAGAGTGATATAGTACCACTTGACAATTACATCACCTTATCAAGAGTGACGGAGGGAACAGG
>JAZRMD010000170.1:0-2016 GCA_045647285.1 Acutalibacteraceae bacterium | reverse complement strand
CGGACAGATATTCCATCCGTCCGTGTCCAAAGGGATGCTCCGCATCCGCCGGACGCCCGGCAAAGCGAAAGCTTACCAGCGTTACCACCGACGACCCGGCATCCGACAGGTTATTAAAGGCGTCGGCAATCACCGCCACGCTGGAGGACAGCACGCCGGCGATGAGCTTGAGCAGAAATAAAAGCAGGTTGCAGACGATACCGGCCGTACCGGCCAAGCGTCCGTATTGCAGACGCCCCGTGGGGGAGGTGGTATCCTGCGGCTGTTTGACAAACAGCCGTATCAGTAATGCAGTCATCGGTTATGTCACAACTTTCGGTTATAGATGGTGTGCAGATACCGGGCCACACCGTCCTCGGTGTTGGCACCGATCTGCCGGTCGGCGGCGTCCTTAGCCGCCGGGGACGCATTGGCTACGCACAGGGCCAGGTCGGCTACGCTAAACAGGGGAATGTCGTTGACGTTATCCCCAAAGGCCACCACCCGGTGGGCGTGCAAACGCTGTTGCAGGCGTTCCACACCCCGGTCCTTTCCGGCGTCTTCCCGGCAGATCTCCAAAAACCAGTTGTCGTCGGTATAGGTATCTTGATACAGCACCGTGCGGATGCCGGGGATGCGGTCCAGCCTTTCTTTGAGCGCCAGTTGTTGTGCATAGGGAGCTTGACAGCTAAAGAAGATGGCCGGGCTGTCCTTGAGATGGGTCACTCGATGGTAGTATTGTTGGAAGGTACGCCCGTCAGCAGTCGCTCGGTGGATAAACCGTTCTTCAAGGGGGGAGAGGGAGGTGTAGTAGATGTGCACCTCGTTACCCCGGCGGCGATACAGCTGCGGATATCGGTCGGCCTGCCGGAACACCGATAGAATGGCCCGTACCGTGTCGGCGGACATCTCACAGCTGTGGATGATGCGTCGCCGGGCCAGGTCATACAGCAGTACGCCGCCCAACAGCACCAGGGGTACCCGGAAATGGATGCGATCCAGTCCCACCAGTTGGGTGCCGATGGTGCCACGGGCGGTGGCAACCGACAGCAGCATCCCCCGGCTTATCAGCCGGTTGCAGGTGTCTACCGTGTAATCCGACAGGGTGCTGTCGTTCTGCAGTAGGGTACCGTCTAAGTCGGTCACATACAGGGTGCGCCGCCCCCGTTCAATGGCACGGAATACAAACTGGAAGTAGGCGGTGCCGTAATGGTGGAAGGACCGGTTGCTTATCATAGTGCACAGTTCCTCCGGGTCTACCCAGCGTACCTGAGCGACCTCTTCCTTTTGCAACCGCAGACTGTTGGGGTCGATATCCCTGTACAGCAGCCACAGGTCGGTAAACGAGTTGCGCCGCCGCATCCGACCGCCGTAAACCAGTTCTCCCGGTTGGGTGCGGATGCTCAGTTCTTCAAACAGTTCCCGTCGGGCGGCACTTTCGCTGTCCTCGCCGGAGATGGCACTGCCGGAGTTGGCCGCCCACACTCCCGGCATCAGACGCAGATGAGGGGCCCGTTGTTGGATAAGGATACGGCCCTTGGCGTCCACGATCCAGATGTGTTCCACCAGATGGTATTGCCCCGGACGCAACGTTTCCCCCCGGGTTATGGTGGCACCGGTGGGCAGACCGTTTTCGTCCAGAAGATCCCACTTTTCCATAGCGGCTCCCTCCTTTCCCGTAAATAGTAAAGTATATACACAATTATTGTACTATCTGTGGGGATAAATGTAAAGTTTTTTTGCGGTATTTTTGTATGTTTTTTGCACACCCGGCCATACTACAGAAAAAGCGAAAGGGTGTGACCGCGGTGGAGGTATCTCCCAAGCAGTATCAACAGTTAAGTAAGAAGGCATCTCCCGGCTCGCCGGTGGTGAAGGATTGCCTTAAGGCATTTCTTATCGGCGGAGCCATCTGTACGTTGGGTGAGATCATATTCCAGTGGATGAGCACTGCCGGGGCGGATGAAAAAACCGCCCGTCTGACCGTGTCGGTGTCCCTTATTCTGTTGGCGGTGGTGCTGACTGGTCTGCAGGTGT
>JAZRMD010000169.1:0-8478 GCA_045647285.1 Acutalibacteraceae bacterium | reverse complement strand
ATACCGGTCACGTAGGCTGCGCCGCCCTGTACGCAGAAGGGAACGTCTGCCCCCACGGTCACACCGATGTAGCAAAGCTCCTCAGCCGACAGGTGGGTGTCGTACAAGCGGTCCAACGCCCACAAGGCCGCCGCCGCATCCGTACTGCCGCCACCCATCCCAGCTTGGGTGGGAATATGCTTATCTAACGTCATCCTCACGCCGCCCCGGATGCCGGTGTGGGCAAAAAACGCCTGAGCCGCCCGGTAGGCCGTGTTCTTTTCTACCGGGCACAGGCTCACCGTGTCCAGCGTTATATCCGCACTCTTTTCGGCGGTCAGCACATCGCAGATATCCACCGATTGCATCAGGCTCTCCAGCAGGTGATAGCCGTCCTGCCGTACGCCCACCACATCCAGCGTCAGGTTGATCTTAGCCGGAGCGTGTACCGTTACCTTCATACGCCCAACTCCTGCAAAAAGGCCTCTATCCGGCGCAACGCTTCGGTGATATGGGCCAGAGAATAGCAGTAGGAGATGCGCACAAACCCTTCGCCACTGTCACCAAAGGCGGTGCCGGGCACCACGGCCACATGCTTTTCCTCCAACAGGCGGCGGCAGAAGTCCTCTGAGGTCATACCGGTCTTTTGAATGGACGGGAACACGTAAAACGCACCCTCCGGCTCAAAGCAGGTAAGACCCAGGTGATTAAGACCGTCCACAATAAAGCGACGGCGTATATCGTACTCCTCGCGCATGGTGCGCACATCCTCGTCGCCGTTGTTCATAGCCTCAATGGCCGCATACTGCGCCGTAGTGGGGGCACACATAATGGCAAACTGATGGAGTTTGGTCAGCATCTTCATCACCGGCGCCGGTCCGCAGGCATATCCCAAACGCCAGCCGGTCATAGCAAACGCCTTAGAAAAACCGCTGACCAACACGGTGCGTTCCCACATACCGGGCAGGGATGTGATGCTCACGTGCTCCCGACCGTAGGTCAGGTCGCCGTAGATCTCGTCCGACAGCACCATAATGTCGGTGTCACGCAACACCTCGGCTATAGCCTCCAACTCCTCCCGGGGCATAATGGCGCCGGTGGGATTGTTGGGGAAGGGCAGGACCAACAGCTTGGTACGGGGAGTAATGGCCGCCTTGAGCGCATCGGCGGTCAGGCGAAAAGCATCCTCCACACGGGTGGTGATGCTCACCGGAACACCGCCGGCCAGACGGGTCAGCGGGTCGTAACACACAAAGCAGGGGTCGGGAATCAGCACCTCGTCCCCAGGGGACAGCAAGGCACGGAAGCACAGGTCGATGGCTTCACTGCCGCCCACCGTCACCAGAATCTCGCCCTTAGGGTCATAGGTGACGCCGCTACGCCGCTGCACATAGCCGGCAATGGCCTCCCGTAAAGCGAGTAGACCGGCATTGGGACTGTACCAGGTGCGCCCCTTCTCTAACGTATGGATACCCTCCTGACGAATGTGCCAGGGAGTAGAAAAATCCGGTTCCCCTACCGACAGGGAGATGACTTCATCCATCTCGGCCGCAATATCAAAGAACTTGCGGATGCCGGACGGCTTTAGCTCATGCAAGGTGGGATTAAGGATACGCTCGTAGTTCATACCAAACCTCTCTCGTCCTTTTCCTCGCTGTCAAACAGCACGCCACGTTCCTTATAGGTCTTAAGCACAAAATGGGTGGCCGTGGACAGCACGCCATCCAGAGGACTCAGCCGCTTAGCCACAAACATGGCCACTTCCTTAAAGGTACGGCCGGTGATCTTCACCGATAGGTCGTAGCCGCCGGACATCAAGGTCACGCTTTCTACCTCGTTAAAGGCCATAATGGCTTCCGCCACCCCGTCAAAGCCCCGGTCCTTGGAGGGGGCGATCTTCAGGTCAATATAAGCGGTCACCAACTCCCGATCGGTCTTTTCCCAATCAATCAGAGCCTTGTAACCGCGTACCACACCGGCCTTCTCCAGCGTGGAAAGACGCTCCTCCACCTCGGCGGCGGACACACCCAGCATCACCGCAATCTGGTCGGTGCTCAGCCGGGCGTTGGTATCTAAGATCTGCAACAGCTTGTCCATATTCGTATCCTCCTTATGACAACGGCTTTTTCCGGGTGGGGGTCACCCGGTTGCCGTCTTTATCCACGATCACAATGCTTTCCAGTTGTCCGGTAAGGCTCTGCCGGAAAGCGGCAATATACTCGGCACGTAAGGTCTTTTGCTCTTCGGCCTCTTCGGGGGTCAGCCCCTCCGTGCGGCTCTTACGGGCCAGCTCGTTAATACGATCGATTTTACTCTGTTCCATATAATCACTCTCCAATAGAGTCAAAAAATGTAGCGCTGTCGGTGTCGGGGGTACGCAGGTAGCGACCCAATCCGTACAGACATTCCGGGGCACGGGTCAGGTGATTGAGCCGACCCTCGCAAGAGAAGGTGGCGCGAAACCCCAGCTCCCGGAGTACCGGCAAGGCCCACGTATCCGTGGCGCCAAAGGGGTACACAAAGGTGGTGGGGGTCACACCAGCCTTTTCGGTCAACAAGGTCTGCGCCTTGCTTAAGTCCTCCCGTAACATACGGGTATATGCATCTCGGCTTTCCCCCTGTCGGCGGCGGATACCCCGGCGCCGGGAGGGGTCGTGCAGGTCGTAACCATGGTTTTGGAACTCCACCGTACCATCAGCGGCCATCTCGCGTATCTGGTCCCACGTCAGGTGGGAGTACACCGGCCGGTCCTGTTGGTCGGGGGTGTCGGAGTAGAACGCCGACCAACGCACCAGAGGGGCAATCACGGCGCACATTCCATACTGTTTGAGTACGGGATAGGCGTACAGATAGTTGTTGTAATAGCCGTCGTCAAAGGTAAGCATAATGGGGTTTGGCGGCAACGGTATACCCTCATCCACATAGGCCAGCACCTGCGCCATTGTGACGGTGGTATAACCATTTTCTTGCAGATACGCCATATCCTCGGCAAAAAGGGACGCCGGTATCACGTATGGCCCTACCCCGGCCGGGTCCTCGGTAATGCCGTGGTACATCACAATGGGCAACGTCACCGCCGGCGCCACATTGGCCGGTCGCACCGTGGGCAGCACCGCCCTTACGAAGGCCAGTACCGTCAACACCGCTACCGTGCCGGCAATACACCAACCGCTTTTGCGACACCTCACCACACGAAACATACCATCCCCTCCTACCCTATTCATAGTAGGGGGACGGGAGTTTTATTCCTCCGTATCGGCCGGGGTGGTGCCGTCCATCAGGCCGGCGGCTTCGCCCTCCGGCAGACTGGTCACCTCTGCCAGGCGGCGCTGGATCTGACGGGTACGCACACCCACCAGCTTGTCCAACTCGTTGTTGGCCTGTTCCAGACGCTGTTGGGCACTCTGGATAACCACGCCAAACTTCTCAAACTCCGTCTTAACGGCACCCAGAACCTTCCACACCTCGCCGGACCGCTTCTGGATAGCCAGAGTCTTAAAGCCCATCTGCAGGCTGTTGAGTACCGCTGCCATGGTGGTGGGACCGGCGATATTCACGTGGTATTCCCGTTGCAGGACCTCGATCATGCCCCGGCGCACCACCTCGGCGTACAGACCTTCCACCGGCAGGAACATAATGCCGAAATCGGTGGTATGGGGCGGATCTATGTACTTGTCCCGAATATCCTTGGCAAAGGTGCGTATGCGCTGTTCCAGTACGCACCCGGCCGCCTTGACCCCGTCCGGGTCGCCGGCATCGTAAGCGTCCAGCAGTTGCTCGTAAGCATCTACTGGGAACTTGGCGTCAATGGGCAACCACACGTGACCGCTGTCGCTACCCGGCAGCTTCACCGCGTATTCCACAAAGTTGGTGCTGCCCGGCTTGGTCTTGACGTTGGCCTCGTACTGGTCGGGGGAGAATATCTGTTCCAGAATGGCGCCCAGTTGTATCTCACCCAGCACACCACGGGTCTTGACGTTGGAAAGCACCTTCTTAAGGTCACCCACGCCGCTGGCCAGAGTTTTCATCTCGCCCAGACCGGTGTATACCTGCTCCAACCGTTCGTTCACCAACCGGAAGGATTGGCTAATACGGTCATTCAGGGTCTGTTGCAATTTTTCATCCACCGTCCGGCGCATCTGCTCCAGTTGGTGGGTGTTCTCCTGCCGTATGGCATCCAGCTGTCCGGTGACCGCCTTGCGGATATGCTCCATGCTGTCGGTCATCTGCTGATTGGCCTGTCCTTGGGCGGTCAGCAACACCTGACTCAGGCTCTGTACCGATTGCTGAATATTCTGGGCACTTTCCTGTCGGCTGGCACGCAGTTCGTTGGTCAGCTCCTGCTGCAGACATTCCAGGCGTTCCTGCAAAGCGTGTATGCGGACGTCCTCTTTTTGCTGACGGCGCAGGGCGGCCAACTGCACAATAGCCACAACAAGCAACACCACTACCAGCACAATGCCGGCAAACAGAATGTACTCACTCATAGCCTTTACCTCCGTTAAATGGTATCGTCGTCCTCCTCGTTAGCACGAGTACGCTGCCGGTTAAACCGCCGCAGCTCCTGTTCGGAGTACTGACGGGGGATGGTGGACGGTGCAGGGGTCCGGGGCACCGTATCGGTAAACACCGGGGCGTCGTCCGCCTCTTCGGCGGCTTCCTCCACCTCCAGGCCCAAGTCCCGGCGCAACTGCTTGTCCGCATCGGGATGTTGCTCGTAATAGGGGTCAATCATCATCCGCCGCACCACCGGGAAGATGGTGTACTGAATGAGGAAGGACCGCAGAGGGGGGACTACCAGCAACCAGGTAAGCAAACCAAATAGGTAAATCAGCATATTGTTGACCGTGGCCAACAGCACGAACAACGAGCCGTGTACCACCAGTAAAACGGCAGAAATCAGTAAATTCTGCTTAAATCCGGCCATAGTGAATATAAACGCATTGCGGTATATCTGCTTAATACTCAGGTCAAAGGTGATGACAAGAAAGGGAATGTAATATTTCATCACCGTAAAATAGATATACCCAGCAAAGGTACAGCCGATAACCAGATAGTCCACCAAAGTAGGAACCAGTACCGGACGACCCTCGGTAGCCATACCAAAAATGGCGTACAGTTCCGGGTGCATACCGAACAGGTAGTAGGTAGCGTTATACAACAACAAAGCGGTGATAATTAAGTTAATAAAACCGCACCAGAACGCCTGCTTACGGTTTTTACGCACCGTTTCGAAAAAGTCGTCCTTGATGAATGCATGTTTTTCACGGGCGAAAGCCCGGGTAATGTAGGTCAGACCGGCATCCGCCCACCCACGGGTAATCAGCGGCAGGTTGACCACCGCAAACAGCAGTCCTGCCAACAACAGCTTCCAGAACTTGCGGCGCAAGATCTCCAAAAACACCACGAACGAGCGTTTTTGGGGACCGTTCTTATCCACACCGGGGCCTTCCCGGGTCACGTCAAACATTGAAAACAATCCGGCCATTGGGTATCCAACTCCTTTAGAATCCAGACGCCATTATACAAGGCGAAAATTTATACACCGTTTAACAGGGTGGAAAACAAGGTGCGCAACAGCACCTGTATGAGTCCCGTGCCCACCGCTGCCACCAAAAACAATAAAAAACGCAAACAATATAACCGGAAGAAGGACCAAAGTCCTTCCCGGGGGGACTCCTCCGGCAACAGCCGGCGGCTTAACTCCACCGACAGACGCCAACTTTCCACACTGGCCATCACCAGCAACGCACCGTTGAGCAGACCGCCCGGCATAATCACCGCCGCCACAGCGCCCACTCCGGCGCCACCCAGCGAGTAATAATACGCTTCGGTCAACCCCAGACTGATGCCGTAGAACACCGGCACCAGAGCCGCAAAGGGGGCACCGCAGGGCCACAGGCCCAGTAAAAACAGGGTCAGCAACAGGGTCAGCGACCCGAAACAGCCGTCCCACAAAGCGCTCAAACTGTGGGTGAAACCCCCGTCCAATCCGTCCACGCGTAGTAGTGCGCCCCAATCACCGGTAATGCGGTGTCCCATCAGCACGTACGTGGCCACCCCGACGATTACTCCGGCCAGTAATAGACCGGTAAAGGGGAACAAACGGCGGTTATCGGTCATAAAATCCGCCACCGCCCTGCGGCGACGGGTGGTTGTCCTTTTCATATACGCATACCTCCCATAAAGTGTATGCGGTATATGACCGAAAAAGAACAAAAAGCGGAGTAGACGCGCGCCTACTCCGCCGGATTGGTGTTTTGCCGTCAGCGGCGGCGGTTAACGCCCAGCACACCGCCCAAACCACCGGTGAGCGTCAGTACCGCCAACTTAATGAAGGCGGCTCCCGAGGACACACCGGTATACCGGATAAAGCCGGTGAGCAATATCAACAGGAAAAGGGCGAAGCCGCACAAACATCCCATCACCAGTCCCCGTTGCCCGGAGGCTATGGCCGACGCTATACCGCCACCAAAGGCACCCACAGCGCCGGCGGCAATGGCCATAGGCAACACCGCCACCCGGGGAACGTCCACCTGCTGCACCAACAGGGCCATCAGCATCAGTACCGCTACTGTAACAACGATGCTCACCGCCAAGCCAATGAATAACGGACGCACCCAACCGGTGATAAACGACGCATTCTTTTCCTGTGTTCGCATACCCGTATCCTCCCTATCTGTGCTTACCATAAAACTATGACGGGAACAACGGGATTATGACGGAGAAAATCAGATATCGTCATCGTCGTCATCGTCGTCCACGGGAGCAGCCGTCTTGGTATCCACGGACTGGATGGCCCACTTCTTAAACTGCACCTTGCTGCGATCGGCACCGGACTCGATGGTAACGGTATCGTCCTTAATGCTGACTACCCGGCCGCACACACCGCCGATGGTGGTCAGCTCGTCGCCTACGCGCAGGTTGTTGCGCATCTCCTGCTCAGCCTTCTGCTTCTTCTTTTGGGGACGAATCATCAGGAAATACATAACCACGATCATCAGCACCAGGAAAATAATGGAGCCGTACTGGGCAAAGAAAGCGGCAAAGCCGGTCAGCTCCTGAGCGTTGCCGGCGGCACCGGTGGTCTCACCGGCCAATAACAGAGCGTTCAACATACTAAATTACCTCCGAAAATTACAGAATTTGCATTATTATACTATACTATAGAGAAAAGTGCAAGGGTTTTCCACAGGATAACCGAAAATTTACAAATTATCCATCTTTTATATCCGGTGGTCCAGCACACCGGTGTATTGCCGGTAAAACTCCTCAAACCGGTCCTCGTCCAACGCCGTCCGGATACGCTCCATCAGGGTGTTGTAAAAGTACAGGTTGTGCATCACCGTCAGCCGCATACCCAGCATCTCGTTGACCTTGAGCAGGTGCCGGATGTAACTGCGGGAATACCGGCGACAGGTGGGGCAATCGCATTCTTCATCAATGGGACGGGGGTCCCGGGCATACTTATTGTTGATAAGGTTGCGATGTCCCTGCCAGGTAAACACGTGACCGTGTCGGGCGTTCCGGGAAGGCATCACGCAGTCAAACAGGTCTACACCCCGATGCACCGCCTCCAGAATATTCTCCGGTGTACCCACCCCCATCAGATAGCGTATCTTATGCTGGGGCATATGGGGTTCCACCGCTTCTATAATGCGGTACATATCCTCGGTAGGTTCTCCCACCGCCAGACCGCCGATGGCGTAACCGTCCATATCCAGCTTGGCAATCTCCTGCATATGTTCCACACGCAGGTCGGCGTAGGTACATCCCTGGTTGATGCCAAACAGCATCTGTCTGGGATTGACGGTGTCCGGCAGGCTGTTGAGCCGGGCCATCTCTTCCTTACACCGGATAAGCCACCGGGTGGTACGCTCACACGAGCGACGGGCATAGTCGTACTTGGCCGGATTTTCCACACATTCATCAAAAGCCATAGCGATGGTGGAGCCCAGATGGGATTGTATGCGCATACTTTCTTCCGGGCCGATAAACAGCTTCTTACCGTCGATATGGGAGGAAAAATGCACCCCTTCCTCCCGAATCTTACGCAGACTGGCCAGAGAAAACACCTGAAAACCGCCGCTGTCGGTGAGGATAGGGCCGTCCCAACCGGTAAACCGGTGTAAGCCGCCCATATCCCGTACCAGGTCGTCCCCCGGGCGCACGTGTAGGTGATAGGTGTTGCACAACATCACCTGACAGTTGACCTCCTTCAGGTCGTGAGCAGACACTGCGCCCTTAATAGCGCCGCAGGTGGCCACGTTCATAAAGGCCGGGGTCTGCACCGTTCCGTGGGGAGTGGTAAAGGTGCCTCGCCGGGCCTTACCTTCTTGCTTAAGTAATGTATACATAGTCTTTTCCTCTTTCACGGGTCGCCACAAATGACCCCTTATATAATCAGCATCGCATCGCCGAAGTTTACGGGATGTGTGAAAAGGATTCTGTATAATCGGTCGGCTTTGCCGACACCTTACCTCTTCACTATTACCTCTT
>JAZRMD010000168.1:0-2420 GCA_045647285.1 Acutalibacteraceae bacterium | reverse complement strand
TCGGTACCCATATCACGCTTAATGGAAGAGATGGTCCGATCGGGGGCGGATACCGCCTGTTGCTTGGCCACACGGCCAACCACACGTTCGCCGTCCTTCTTAAAAGCCACCACAGAGGGGGTGGTTCGGGCACCTTCTGCGTTGGGGATGACGACGGATTCGCCGCCTTCGATAACCGCCACGCAGGAGTTGGTCGTACCCAGGTCAATACCAATAATCTTTGCCATAATCATTACCTCCATATCATTTTACGGTGTGTATGTCGTATTATCTAAAAGGAATGTTTCCTTGTTAGCCGTTAGTTTGCTACCTTGACCATAGCCGGGCGCAGTACCCGGTCACCCATCTTATAGCCTTTTTGGAACACGGCGGTCACCGTGTCCGGCTCCACCCCGTCGGCATCCTCACGCATAACGGCGTTGTGCACGTTGGGGTCAAAGGGGGCGTTTTCCGCCGCAATTTCTTCCAAACCCAGCTTATGCAAGGCTTCCATAAACTGCTTAAGCACCAGATCCACGCCGGTCTTGTATTCCTCCCCGGCCGGGGCGGCGATGGCCTTCTCCATATTGTCCAGACTGACCAGTAGGCCGGTCAGCAGTTCTGCCTTGGTAAAAGCGCCGATCTGCTCCTTTTCCTGTTCGGTGCGCCGCTTATAGTTGGCGTATTCTGCTAACATCCGCTGGTATTGGTCTTTGACCTGTTCCAGTTCTTGTTGAGCGTCGGCCAGTTTCTGCTCCAGGTCGGTAACCTGGGCCTTGGCAGTCTTTTTCTTATCCGCCTTGGGGGCGGTATCTTGTTCGGTTACCTCAGGGGTAACGGTCTCGGGAGTGTTCTGTTCCTTTTCCACGGGGATGGCCTCCTTTTATATATCCAGCGCTGAGCCGGTATCCAGCAGTTCGTTGAGCATCCGCCCCACCGAGGCGGCAAAGTATTCTACCCGAGGGATAGCGGTGGCGTAGTCGGTACGTGCCGGTCCGATAATGCCGATGGCCCCCTCACCCTTATCACCCAAGGAGTACCGGGCGGTAATGACCGCTGAGCCTCGCAGAGCCGGGTTGGACGCATCGCCCAACACCACCTGTACGCCCTTGCCCTGCAGTTGGTCGGCAAACTCGCCAAAGGTCTGTCGCTCGTTAAGGTAGGCGAGCAGGGCCCGGGCCTGTTCCGGCGGATAATCCGGGTTACGTAGCAAGTTCATCTGTCCGGAAATGGCTACCTTGGCGTTGGCACATTCCTGTGCCAACTCGTAGAAGGCGGATAGGATGGGCGCCACCGCCATACCGCCGCTGCCCAGTTCCAGCAGGATCTCCTGCATAGCGGCCACCGTGACACTCTCCAACGGCTCGTTGAGAAACCGCCGGGACATATACTCGGCCAGGGCCACCGTGATGCGGCTGGGAATATCCCGGCGACAGCGACACATCCGGGTGCGCAGGAAACCGTTGTCCTGCACCAACAGCACCGCCATATTCCGGGGGGACATTTGCAACACATCCAGACGGCTGATGCGGTTGCCCACTTGGGTGGGTCGGGTGGCAAAGGCAGCCAGGCCGGTGATGTCAGCCAACGCTCGGGTGGCGTCCTCCAACAGCCGGGTGGCGTCGCCGGAGATGGCCGACAGGGTGTCCCCGATAAGCACTTTTTCCTGTAACGGCAGTTGTCGGCGGCTCATCAGTTCATTGATGTACACCTGCAGAGCCAGAGGGGTGGGCAATCGCCCGGCAGAGGTGTGGGGTTGCTCCAGATACCCGTCGTTGGTAAGCGCAGCCATATCGTTGCGGATGGTGGCGGAGGATACGCAGTTGCCCAGCATCTCCGCCAGAGCCTTGGAACCCACGGGCTCGCCTGTTTCGATATATACCTCCACGATGAGGGCCAGGATACGGGCCTTACGGGGGTCAAGCGCCATGGGAACCACCTCTTTTCGTTGATTAGCACTCTAAAGCTCCGAGTGCTAATGATAGAATACCACGCCTTTGGTGAACTGTCAAGGGGTGTTTGTGAATTCTTTGTTAACGGGGCAATTTTTTTGTCAATTAGTGGTTGTATCTTATGTCAAAATGCGCTATACTATACCCGTACAATGCACCGGCCCATTCTATGCCGGATTGCGACTATGCATAAGGAGGATATACTATGGAAGGCGTTCAGATTCACGATTTTGATTTTAATAAGTTAATGGAGTTCGTGGCCACCACCACCGGCGAGGTGTATCTCAAGACCAACGACGGCGACGTACTCAATCTGAAGAGCCGGTTGACCCAGTTGCTGGTGTTGTCCGGTGCTATCTCCCAAGGCACCATTGAGGAGGCCACCATCGTATGCGAGAATAAGGAGGAAGAATCCGCCCTGTTCCGCATGAACTTGTATCGAGATTAATAGTTGCAGACGCAGACCGCCCCTTGCCGATATCGGCAAGG
>JAZRMD010000167.1:0-5209 GCA_045647285.1 Acutalibacteraceae bacterium | reverse complement strand
GGTCACTTCATCCTTGGAGGTCACCATGAACTTAGCGCTCTTTCTGACTACCTTTACCCAAAGATCCGTATTGACCGTAGGATCGCTCTTCAGCGCTGCGGTCAGACCTACCACCAACGGGTACGCACCGGGAGTTACCTTACCGGCATCGGTAATGTAGTCCTCACGGGCAGAATCCCAGGTGATCTCCCGGGCCGGAAAATGACCGCTGGGATGCATATACGCTGTCATCAGGTCCAGATCGTACTCCACCTCAGTGGCGTACTCGTTCTTTCCGGAAATGGCGGAGAAATCCAGTCCTGCCAAAGGATCCTGGTCATAGCTCTTGCCAAAGGAAATATTGCTCACGGTGAAATCCATGTTTTCCGTTTCATCTTTCGGGGCCTTCTCACGCTTTAAGTACAGGCCCTGACAGTTTGCACCGCCCCAGCTGCGAGGCTTCATATCGGCAGTAACATTTTCAAACTCACGAACCAGCTTTCCATCTATGTACACGCACAAGGTTTCTCTCACGGTCCACTCTGCGCGAACATGGAATTCGTCGCCCACCTGCTTGTTCAGCTCCACATAGGAGAAGTTATTATTGCGATCGGTGGCCGCAAAGATCAGGCCCTTATCCGTATTGGAAATCGCGGCGCAATAACCATTGGCCGTATCGTCGGTCATAACGATCAATAAGCCGTTGCTGATATAGGTATTGGTCACCTTCGCAGGTCTGAACTTGGGCATGGAATCTGCCTTGAAATCAAATTCAATGTCAAAATTCGTCACGCGGTTCTTCAGCTGCACGAACTGGCCAGCCAAATTCACACGAATGTTTTCGCCCTCCATGCCCATCAGGCTCTGGAACCGATAGCCGTTTTCCAGCACATTCTGGTCACCGCCGTCCCACGAGGGCTTGCCGCCGAGGATCCAGCCCTGCGTGCCGGTGCCGTTGGTATTCAAAGTACGCTCCAGGCTGGTAAACAGCAAATTGCCGCTCCAGCTGCTGTTGCCCATAGACACAGCAAGCGCCGTCACCTGCTCATAGCTTGTGACGGTAAAGGGGATGGCCACTTCCACGACCTCGCCCCAGGCGGCTACGGCATCTCCGGTGGCCGTGCCGTTTTTCTGAACGGTAATCATCCGGTTACCCAACGTAACGGACAGAGAAGTGTCTGCCTCCTTGGGCTGAACCGTTACATAAATATTTCCGTTATTCCACAGTACGCCAAAGGCGTTGCCCCCGGAAAGGACGCCTTCTGTGGACGTTTCCCAATCCTGAACACCATCCAGGACAATCCCATCCGAATGTGCCGCAGCATATACGGGGGTATTGTCCTCCTGCCCGGTTGCAGAAACCGGCAAATATAGCGCCGGAAGTGCCGGCAACAGACCGATCATTAACGCGCACGTTAATAGGATCGCCAAAATCCGTGTGCTTTTCTTTGTCATAATTTGTGTTCCTCCCTCTGGGATTTTCTCTTGACACTATATTTATGTTACCAAAAAATTGCATTTTTTCAATCCAATTTTGAAAATTATTTCATAGCATTTTCATATTGAAAATAATTTTCGTTTTTGAAAACCCATTGCGCCACAACCGTTTTTCCTATTTTTACCAGGATATATTTTCCAATTTTCCTTTGCAAAATCATTCCTTTTAGACAAATTGAACAATATAGATTTGTCCACTTCGTCAATTGCAAAACCCATCCAATTTCGTTTATATTGTAAGTAGTATTCTTGATGGTGTATTTTTGCCCTTTTTCAAGATGCGTCAAAAATTAAATTAGGAGTGAAAATTATGAAAAATCGCATTTTGGCACTGTGCCTGGCGATCGCCTTGCTGATCAGCGTAATGCCTGCCATGACTTTGGCCGGTTTCGCAGTTACCGCTGATACCAGCATCGAAGCCGTGTTCACCTCCGAGGCCATGACCGTCGATGGCAATGCCAACGAACTGTCTTGGAGTCGCGTTGCCTGGGGCAGCGCTACCTTGGATAGCGGCGTCGCCATTCGTATGGCTGTTTTGCTAATTCCCGGCAAGGCCTACATTGCTGTTCGCGGTGAGGGCGTCACCTCCGTCTCCGCTGCCCTCGATGGCAAGGCCGCTACCGCCTCCGCCACCGAGAAGGACACCACCGAGCTGTCCGTACCCGGTGTTGCCGTCTCCGCTTCCGGCGAAGTGCTGGACCTGGACCTGGTGGTCAACGGCGAAGTTGTGACTGCCGATGTGGTCGTCGCCCAGAAGGAAGTCAATCTGGCCGACAACGGCACGACCGTCTCCCTTCCCTACAAGACTGACGGCTACGGCTACGTCAATCCCGGCGGCAACCGTGATTCCCACAACACCTATGCCCAGGTTTATATGACCACGAGCACAACCCGCGGCATCAACCTGAAGGACCATCTGGCTGATGGCACTGCCGTTACCGGCGGTATGTCTCTGGATCACAGCAAGGAAGCAGAATGGACCCTGGGTATGCGTTGGCAAGCGGCTTTGCCCGATACCGACGGTCAGAATCTGTTTAGCGTGACCAGCAGTAACCAACTTTCTCTCAAAAACGGTATTGCGATTACGTTTTGTGATGCCAACGATCTCACCGGCGGCTCCGTAGTTGCTGTTGCTTATATGGACGACGGTTATATGTACCTGCAGATTCTGCTTCCCGGTTCTACCGAAAGCAATGTGCTGACATCCGGCCCCATTAAGCTGTGGCAGCATGTCAATGGCATTGTTTATAGCATGAAGTTCATTTGGCATGTCAACGGTGACGTGTCTGTCTGCTGGGGCGAGGGTGCTACTCCCGCCAGCTACACCACTGCCGCTGTTGTGGCAAACGCTACCTGGGATTACGATTCCACTGCCACCGCCGGTGCCCTGACGCATCTTCGCTCCCTGCATAACAAGGATGGCGACTTTGTGCAGTGGATGTGGTCTACTACGCAAACCGGCATCAACACCCAAGGTTACCTTTGGGGTCCCCACATCTTTAAGCACACCGACCCCACCGTCGCTCTGGCTGAACTGCCCGCGCCTCCCTCCTTTGATGCCATCTACACCACCGAAGACATGGTGGCAGACAACACCCTGTCCGAGTACTCTTGGCTCCGCGCCGACTTTACCGCTTTCGGTTCCGGTGATCTGGCCAGCGAAGTTGCTGCCGTGGTCAACCGCGGCACCGCTTACATTGCCGTAAAGACCGACAGCGCCAACACCGTTACGGTCACTCTGGACGGCAAGCCCCAGACCGCTGCCCCCTCTGCTCAGGGCTTTGCAGAATTTGCATTCTCCTGCGCTGATTTGATGCAGTACGGCGCACGCCTGCCCTTCTCCGTTTCCGTTTCTAACGGTGACAACACTGCCGCCCTGGAGCTGGATACTTTGAACTTGCTCAATAAGGGTCTCAATATTGCAGAAGATCTGTATGCCTCTGGCTACAAGGGCGCCGGCACCAACATGGTCAACCCCGGCATTCAAACCAGTGACAATTACGGTGGCCTGTACTTCAACAGCAGCAGAACCATTGCCTCCTGGACCAAGTCTAATCTTGACTTGCAGGGCGTCGGCACCAGCGACTTCTCTCTGGACCACAGCAAGGATATCCTGCTGGATACCACCATTGGCTGGAACATTCCCATGCCTGAGAACGACGGCACCACCCTTGTGAACCTCTCCGGAGAAAACAGCTACTTCGTGGCAAACAACAGTATGCTGGTCAAGGTCTACGACGATAATGCTACCACCGGCGGTTTCTTCTATGCCTCCGCCTACTTCCACGACGGCGCATACTACATGAAGTTAATCATGCCAACCTCTCGGCACGGTGCAATTGTATATTCCGACGAAATCAAACTGATGGACTACGCCGAAGATCAGCGCTTCACCCTGCGTTTCCACTGGGCTGCCGACGGCACCGTTACCGTGGCTGTTGCGGCTATCAACGGTGAAGTCACCGCCAATTGCGGTGTTCGCGCTGTGGTTTCCAACGCCACCTGGACCGCTTCCGGTTCCGCCTACACCTATAAGAACCCCCAGACCATGTACAAAACCCGCGGCGACCACTACGAGTGGGTTGGCGTGTTCAACGCCGATGACCTGAGCACTGTGATCAGCAACGCGGAGGCCGCCGGTATCGCAAACTACAGCTCGCTGTGGTGGTACATCTTTAACGATATTGAAGTTGTCAACAACTTTGAACTGAAGGATGCCGCTGCTCCCAATGGTGCTGTGGACACTTACTCCGTCACGTTGCAGGAAGATGTCGGTCTGAACTTCACCGTAAATACCACCATGAACGCCGGTTCCATCATCATTAAGATGGGCGACGTCGTTTTGAACGAAACCGCACTGGCTGGCGGCACCACCTCCTACAACATTTCCGTGGAGCTGGCCGCTGCACAGATGACCGATGTCATCACCGTGTACATTTTGGATGCCAACGGCATGGGCTCTGTGAAAACCTATACCGTCCGGGGCTATGCCGATACCATTCTGGCCGGCAACTATTCCGACGCCACCAAGAATCTGGTACGCGCAATGCTGAACTACGGTGCCGCTGCGCAAATCTATTTCAACTACAACGTTGAAAATCTGGCAAACGCCGGCATTGATGTTTCCGACTTTGTCGCAGATCCCGCCGCAGCAACTCCCATGGCTCGCGAAGATAATTCCGACGCCATCGATTACCACGGCGCTGCATTGCTCTTCCAAAATAAGATCGCCATTCGCTATTACTTCAAGAATCTTACCGGTGACATCTCTGAGTACTCCTTCCATCTGAACAACGCCAACGGCGAAGAGCTTGAAGTGCAGAAGAATCAGACCGGTTACTACGTAGATGTTCAGCACATCTATCCCCAGCAGTTGGACGAACAGTATACCGTTTGCGTTGTGGATGCTTCCGGCAATACTCTGACCGTCAGCTACAGCGCCACCAACTATATGGCAAACATCTACAGAAAGTCCACTCAAGCTAATTCCAAGGCTCTGGCAAAGGCTATGTATAACTACTATCTGGCCGCCGAAGCCTATGTAAATCCTTGATCTGAGAAAGGAGTAGGTAACAATGAAATTTGAACAACCGAAACTGACCGTGATTGAGTTTGACGTTACCGACATTCTGACCGCTTCCTCTTCCAAATGGTGGGAAGGCGAAATAGACACCGCAGACTAACACCCCTTAACTTGCTATTACACTCTCCCCTTTTTACGAATCAGCCGACC
>JAZRMD010000166.1:0-15557 GCA_045647285.1 Acutalibacteraceae bacterium | reverse complement strand
AAGACCAGGCATCTTTTTGGATGCCGGGTCTTCTGTGTTGTTAGAGTGCCTAAAAGGGAACAGGACGAGTATTTAGGTGCCGTTGCGCCACTTTTTTTATTTCTTTTTCATTTTCTTGCGGTATGGTCTTGCGCTTGTGCCAAAATGCGTGTAAAATAGCGATATAGGATGCGAAAGTGGGGGAGTATGGTGCCGATCAGGAAGAATCAAGTGGTGACCTTGACCATCACCGGTGTTACCGGCGAGGGTAACGGTGTAGCCCGGTATACGGATACCGATGTGCCATCCCCCGGTATGGTGGTGTTCATCCCTCACACGGCGGTGGGAGACCGTATACAGTGCCGTATCGTAAAGGTGCAGAAGAATCACGCCTACGGACGGTTGGAAATGCTGCTGGAAGCCTCGCCCGACCGTGGCACGGACCCTTGCGATGGTTGTGCGGTGGGTACCCGGTGTGGCGGCTGTGTGTGGCGACATGTAACCTACGAGGCGGAGTGCCGGTATAAGTACGATTGGGTACGCGACACCTTGCGGCGGATCGGCGGCGTTGCAGTGGACCTGCAGCCCATTTTGACCGCAGAGGAATCCGCCCATTACCGCAACAAGGCGCAGTATCCGGTGGCCCGGGAGGATGACTGCCTGGCTATCGGCTTTTATGCGCCCCGGAGTCATCGCATTATCTCTTACCGGGATTGCCGCCTGCAGCCCGTGGGATACAAGGCGGTGCTGGATGCGGTGGCCGATTGGATGCAGCGCTACGGTGTTAGCGCCTACGACGAGGAGCGTCATACCGGTCTGGTGCGGCATATCTATATCCGCCAAGGGACCGTCACCCGGCAGATGATGGTGTGTCTGGTGTGTACGTCCGGTAAGGTACCGCAAACGGACGCACTGGTGGAAATGGCACGGGCGGCGGCACCGGAACTGACCTCTTTGGTTATTAATATTAATCCCGACAAGACCAACGTGATTCTCGGTCGCAATGGGTATACTATATGGGGCGAGGACGCCATAGAGGACGTGCTGTGCGGTCTGCGCTTTCGGTTATCTCCCCATTCCTTTTATCAGGTCAATCACGCCCAGACGGAACGCTTGTATGGGCTGGCGGCGGAGTTTGCCGGCCTCACCGGTAATGAAACCTTGCTGGACCTCTATTGCGGTACCGGCACCATCGGCCTGTCTATGGCCCGTAAGGCCGGGCAGGTCATCGGCGTGGAGGTGGTTCCGGCGGCGGTGGAAGACGCCCGGCGCAACGCCCTCGTCAACGGTATCACCAACGCCCGATTCCTTTGCGCTGATGCGGCCGAGGCCGCCGTTCAATTGGATAGGGAAGGGGTGCGCCCGGACGTGGTGGTGTTGGACCCACCCCGTAAAGGCTGTGATGAGTCGCTGATTCATACGGTGGCGGCTATGGCACCCCAACGGGTGGTGTACGTATCCTGTGACCCGGCTACTCTGGCACGGGATATCGCCCGGTTTGCCTCTTTAGGGTATACGGCGCAAAAGGTGCGTCCGGTGGATATGTTTCCACGTACTGCGCACTGCGAAACGGTAGCATTATTAAGTCGGCAATGATGTATAGGATTTTGTGTCAAGGAGAGCGATGACAATGGCAATCAGAGTGGGTATCTACGGTTACGGCAATCTGGGTCGTGGGGTGGAATGTGCCCTGCACCAGAATCCGGATATGGAATTGGTAGCGGTGTTCACCCGGCGTCCCCCGGCTACGGTTAAGACGGTGTTTGCCGATACTGTAGTTGTGGCGGCAGACCAGGTGGAAGCCTACGCCGAATGCATTGACGTGATGGTGCTATGCGGCGGAAGTGCCACCGATCTGCCGGTGCAGACCCCGGCTATGGCGAGGCTGTTTAACGTGGTGGATAGTTTTGATACCCATGCGGCTATTCCTGCTCACTACGCCGCCGTAAACGAGGCGGCGACGGCGACCGGTCATACAGCGATGATCTCGGTGGGATGGGACCCCGGTATGTTCTCCCTCAACCGGGTGTTGGCTGAGGCCATTCTTCCCTCCGGCGCCGGATACACCTTTTGGGGCAAGGGCGTCAGTCAGGGACACTCGGATGCGGTGCGCCGTATAGACGGCGTGGTGGATGCCCGTCAATACACCATCCCGGTGGAAGCGGCGGTGGACTCCGTGCGTCGGGGAGAGCAACCTACGCTGACCACCCGGCAAAAGCATACCCGGGAGTGCTTTGTGGTGGCGGAAGAAGGCGCCGACCTTGCCCGTATTGAACGGGAGATCGTGACCATGCCTCACTACTTTGACGAGTACGATACCACGGTGCATTTTATCAGCGCAGAGGAGATGCGCCGGGACCACAGCGGTATTCCTCACGGCGGTTGCGTTATCCGGAGTGGTAAGACCGGCAAGACGGAAAAAAACACGCAGGTGGTGGAATTTAAGTTGACTCTGGATTCCAACCCGGAGTTTACTGCCAGCGTGTTGGTCGCTTATGCCCGTGCCACGGTACGGTTGCACAGAGAGGGCGCCGTCGGATGTAAGACGGTGCTGGACGTACCTCCGGCCTATCTGTCCGCCCAAGATGGCGACACGTTGCGCCGGACCATGCTGTAACCTATGGAACGGCACGAGAAGTTCGTCTATATGACGACGGCTCCCATATACGGGTTGGTGGGGCGTATGGCCGTACCCACTATGGTCACCATGCTCATTACCGCCTTTTACAATCTGGCGGATACCTTCTTCGTCGGTTTGCTGGATAACACCAGCGCCACCGGTGCGGTAGGCGTGGTGATGGGTATTATGTCGGTCATACAATTGTGCGGCTTTTTCTTTGGGCAAGGGGCCGGCAACTACGTATCCCGTCTGTTGGGGCAGGAGAGAACGGACGAGGCGGAACGGATGGCGTCCATCGGCTTTTTCAGTTCGTTGATTATCGGCGGTATTATTATGCTGTCCGGCCTTCTTTTCAGCACGCCGCTTTGCTACTTGCTGGGCTCCACCGACACCATCCTGCCGTACGCTCGGGCGTATTTGCTGTATATTAGCATCGGCGCTCCTTATATGGCGGCTAGCTTTGTCCTAAATAACCTACTGCGTTTTCAGGGCAACGCCTTTTACGGTATGCTGGGTATGGGCGTGGGCGGCCTGCTCAACGTGGCGCTGGACCCGGTGTTTATTTTCGTTCTGGATATGGGGGTAGCCGGCGCTGCGTTGGCCACCATTGTCAGCCAGTTCGTCGGTTTTATCGTTTTGCTGTATTGCTGTACCCGTGGGGATAACCTGCGTATCCGCATCCGGCTGTTTCGCCCTCGGTGGGAGGATTATAAGATTATTCTGCAAGGGGGATTGCCCAATCTGTTCCGTCAGGGTCTATCCAGTTTTTCCACCATCTGCCTGAATTTGGCGGCCGGTGCGTGTGGCGGCGATGCAGCCATAGCCGCTATGTCTATTGCCACCCGGGTGATGCAACTGTCCTTCTCCGCCTTGTTGGGATTTGGTCAGGGATTTCAGCCGGTATGCGGCTTCAATTACGGTGCCGGTTTGTACAGTCGGGTCAAAAAAGCGTTTTGGTTTTGCGTGAAGATCGGCACCGTCCTGCTGACCTTGGCGTCGGTGGTGGAAGCCATATTTGCCCGTCAGTTGGTGGGCATTTTCAGTACGGATGAGCAGGTGCTGACCATCGGTGCCCTATCTCTGCAGCTCTTGTGCGTCAGTTTTCCGCTGATTGCGTGGACCACCATGAGCACTATGATGACCCAGACCATCGGCCGGGTGTGGTCAGCTAGTGTTCTGTCCGGTGCCCGACAGGGTTTGTTCTTCATTCCGGCGGTATTAGTATTACCCCGGTTGCTTCCCTTGTTCTTTGGCGAATCGTCCGCCTTGTTGGGGGTGCAGCTGTCCCAGCCCTTAGCGGACATCCTCACCTTTGCGTTATCCATACCCCTTACGGTACGGGTCCTGCGTTCCTTTGGCCCGGACCGGTCCACACCGTAAAGTAAACAACCGCCCTTGTGTTGCACAAGGGCGGTTTTCTCATTGCGTGGAATATAATGTGTGATGCCGGTCTTCGGTGTCAAACAGCATATTGTAGCACACCTTCTCGTATCCGGCTATCCGGTCAGCGTAGGGGCTATTCTTACCGTCGGCATAATACACCCCTTGGGCGTCCACACAGGCCACGCCGTTGATGACCGGCAACTGTTCGCTCAAGCGGAGCAGATACCGGTTGAAGTCGGACATAGGTGCGTTGGCTACTCGCAACAGATAAGAGGACAGGTAGTTGACGCTCAACCGTTCTACGGTCTGCTCCGGTATATCATAATTGGCCCAGATGTAGAAGGGGGTTACGTACCGGGAAAGAGTCTGTTGGTCGGACAGATCATACAGGGAGTCCACCCCCATCAGTTCTTTTATCAGCGATTCTTCCACGTTGGGCTGATGGTCGCCGAACAGACAGATAACGGTGGGCTCTTCCTGTTGCTCAAAGTACCGGATAAGATCCCGGAAAGCGTCGTCGGATTTCTTAATAAGGGAGAGGTATTGGTTGGCTTTGGGGTAGGCTATCACCGTCTGTCCGTTGGAACCCTCCCGTACGGCCATCCGGCCTTGCTCGTCCACCACGTATACCTCTTGCGGAAAGTTGGCGGATTGCTCCGTATAGCCGCCGTGGTTCTGCATGGTGACGTTGAACATAAAGAACGGCTTATTGGTATCCCGTTGCTCGTACATTTCGATGAGCTTGTCGTAGTTGTATCCGTCGCTGACGTACCGCCGTGCCAGTACTTCTTGTCCGGGATACGCCTGTTCCACCAATTGCTCAAACAGAGCGTTGTCGTAGCCGCTTTGCTGGTATTGCAACAGCACGTCCCGGTCGATCACATTGTACAGGGAGAGAAATTTTTCAAAGCCCAGATGACCGTATACCTTGGTGCGGTTCCATCCGCTGGGATAGTAGGGGTGAAACGCCGTGCGGCTGTACCCTTGTTCACCCAGTAAGGATACTAGAGAGGGGATGGGATTCTTGACGTACAGCGTATAGGCGTTGCTGCCGGCCGGCAGGAAGGTGGTGGAAGCACCGGTGAGAAACTCAAACTCCGTGTTGCTGGTGCCGGCACCGATGACCGGCACGTACAATTGCCCCTTAACAGTATTTTCGGTCAAACTGCGTAAAAACGGCATATAATCCACGTTGGTTTTCAGATCGCCCAGCGTGCCCAGGTCGGCCAACGATTCGTTCATAACGCAGATGATGTTGGGGGTGTCGTTGCCGGTATCGGATTCTCCTTGACTAATCGATTCGTACACGATACCGGGGACGACCTCGCTGTGATAATCTTCCGGTGCAGACAGGGAAAGGTACTTGACGTTCAGACAGAAGTTGAGCATAACGCCGGTATTCCGATATCCCCGGGTCTGGTTCCAGAAATCCGGTGCTAACCCTACTTTGGCATACACGTCGGTAAACACGAACAGCCCCACCACGCATACGATAAGGGTGCCAAAGAAGGTACGTCCGGCAATCTTGCCAATGATATCCCATCGGGGGTTGGGAAGCTTGTAAGCGACGATTTGTAGGAACAGGAGCAATAATACGGCGATGATTATCTGGTAATCGGGGGAGAAATCGTAGGTGACGCCAACATTTATGGCGGTACCGATAGACAGAAAATCTGCCGGGACGAATGGAGTGCCTCGGAAAGCCAGCAGATAGTGGTTGGTTAACGCCAGCAGAAAGATGAGTGGATTGATAATCAACATACTCCACCGCAGACTGCCGGTGAACACGAACACGATGCCGTAGAAGATGAGATAGAGGATATAGTTGAGCACTAAGGTCTGAGGGGACCAGTCCCAAGTAAATACCCCGTTAAGGCACTCGGCCATGGTCATGGCCACGATGGGCAGGAGAGAGAACAGGACGTAACTGCGGATTTGTTCGCCTTTTTCCGGCAGGTCCAGGCGCACCGCCGCCAATATGCCCAATATGACGCAAGCGGCCAGGCTTAAGCCATACAGCAGACCGCCGGCTTTTACGTCCCCAAACAGGTACTCGTCCGTATGGGTCAAGACCAATGTGAGCAATAGGGCGGTGAGTACGCATCCGGTAATGAGTCGCCGTCGGTCGGTGCGTACGACCAAGCCACGTCCCAGGCGTTTTTCCCAATAAGGGGGAACGGTATTTTTCATCATAGTCCAGCCTCCTTTCCACGACAATTGGTATTAGTATAACAAGAGAATATGAATTTTGTATGAATGGCGGCGCTTTTTTTGCAAAAAACGGAAAAAGGAGAAAAAGAGCATTGATTTTTGCCCAAAACTATAGTATAATATAGATACTGTAATTAAACTGGGCGAGGATGGTTTTTATTAACATTGCCCTGTGAAAAAGCAAGAGGACGGAGGATGAACGGTGATGATTTTGTGTGCCAAAGAAACAGCCGGAGCTATTATGAGCGATGCTGGTATGACCATTCTTATCGGCTTGGTTGTGGTGTTTGCGGTGCTCCTGTTGTTGACCGGAGTGTTTAAGTTGTTCGGTACAGCGATGAGCCAAGGAAAAGACGAAGTGCAGTCGGCTGACCGGACGGATGTTCCGATGAAAGCGCCCAAGGCGGCACCGGCGATTACTCCTGTGGTGGGGAACGTGGCACCGGTAACCACCGTCCCGCAGGTGCAAAACGGTATCCCGGAAGAGATGGTAGCCGTAATTTCGGCGACGGTGGCTATGTTGGCCCCGGCCGGCGTGCAGTATGCGGTGTCCGGTATCCGTCGTGCTGCTCAGGGCAATACTGAGCCGGTAACCACCACCCCCGGAGTGCAAAACGGCATCCCGGAAGAAACGGTAGCGGCTATCTCTGCGGCGGTAGCTTCCGTGGCACCTGCCGGCACGCAATATGCCGTTAAGGGCATTCGTCGGAAGGAGGGTTAAACAATGGAACAGTTTACACAAGCAATTATTGACCTGTGGGAAGGTTCCGGTTTGGCCCAACTGCTTAACTTTGCCAATGGCGGCTGGAAAAATCTCATTATGATTGCCATAGCCTGCGTGTTGCTGTTTTTGGCTATCAAGAAGCAGTTTGAGCCTCTTCTGCTGTTGCCCATCGCCTTTGGTATGCTGTTGGTCAACCTGCCCTTGGGCGGCATTATGGACCCTCAGCGTAACGCATTGGTGGAGTTCTCTCAGCAGGAATTGGTGCAGTACGTGGACGGCACCTACGAGCAGGTGTACCCCGTATATGAGCAGGAACAACCGCTGAAGCAGGAGTACTACGACTACGTGCAGAATTATACGACCCCCAGCGGTGCCGAGTTGCAGGTTATCCGTGCCGGCGAGTACGTGTATAAGGTGGTTGCCAATGCGGACGGTACATATAATCTCATTATTCCGTTCTGGCAACACTTTGAGCAGGGCGGTCTGCTGTGGTATCTGTATCAAGGCGTTAAGTTCGGTATCTATCCGCCTCTTATCTTCTTGGGTATCGGCGCTATGACCGACTTTGGTCCTCTGCTGTCCAACCCCAAGAGCTTCTTGCTGGGTGCGGCGGCGCAGATGGGTATCTTTATTACCTACTTTGGCGCCCGTTGCCTCAACCTGCTGCCCTTTGCCGCATCTTGGGGGTTGGATTTCACCTCTTCTCAAGCGGCTTCTATTGCTATTATTGGTGGTGCAGACGGCCCTACGGCCATTTATCTGACCTCCAAATTGGCGCCGGAATTATTGGGTGCCATTGCCATTGCGGCCTATTCCTATATGGCGTTAGTGCCGATTATTCAGCCGCCCATTATGCGTGCTCTGACCACCAAGAAGGAGCGCTCTGTGGTGATGACCCAGTTGCGCGATGTGTCCAAGACGGAAAAGATTTTGTTCCCCATCATTGTCTGTATTATTTGCGTCTTGTTACTGCCGTCGGCAGCGCCCCTTATCGGTATGCTGATGCTGGGTAACCTGATGCGTGAAAGCGGCGTGGTAGACCGTATCAGCAAGACGGCCCAGAACGAGCTGATGAACATAGTCACCATCTGTTTGGGTGTTACCGTTGGTGCTACCGCCAATGCCCACAGCTTCCTCAAGCCCACCACCCTGCTGATTATCGCCCTTGGCCTTATCGCTTTCTGCTTTGGTACGGCAGGCGGCGTACTATTGGGCAAGGTTATGTACTATCTGACCGGTGGTAAGGTCAATCCTCTCATCGGTTCTGCCGGTGTGTCGGCGGTGCCTATGGCCGCCCGTGTGGCGCAGAAGGTGGGACAGCAGGAGAACCCGTCTAACTTCCTGCTGATGCACGCCATGGGCCCCAACGTGGCCGGTGTTATCGGTTCCGCTGTAGCGGCCGGCGTTCTGCTGACCCTGTTTGGTTAATACACAACGCAGAGGCTGAGCGTTACGCTCAGCCTCTTTCACCATTTACAATCCGTTTTCCATTTATTTAAGAGAGGATCTATCTATGATGACCCCCCAAGAATTTGTCACTCTGCGTCGGTCTATACTAGACCGGCAGTTTTCCCGGATGAATCCGCCGCAGCGCCAAGCGGTGTTCCACGCAGACGGCCCCTTGCTCATATTGGCCGGAGCCGGTAGCGGCAAGACCACCGTGCTGGTCAACCGTATTGCGTCGCTGATGCGATTTGGTACGGCGTATAACAGCGATCGTATTCCGCACCTGACGCACGAGCAGGAACAGGCTTTGCGCCTGTGTGCCGATGGACAACAGCAACCGGACGAGGCACTGTTGTCCCTGTTGGCGGTGGACCCCTGCCCAGCGTGGCGTATATTGGCTATCACCTTCACCAACAAGGCTGCCGGCGAACTTAAGGAACGGCTCGTGCGTATGCTGGGTCCGGAGGGGGAGGAAGTGGCCGCCGGCACCTTCCATTCCTTCTGCGCCCGGTTACTGCGCCGGGAGGGAGAGGCGTTGGGATACTCCCGGCACTTCACCATCTACGACACGGACGACAGCCGTCGCCTGATGAAGACCTGTATGAAGGAACTTAATATTGATGAAAAAACGCTGGGCCATAAAGTGGCGTTGGGTGAAATCGGCCGGGCTAAGGACCAGTTGATAACGCCGGAGGAATATGCCGCCACCCACGGTAATGCCGCCGACATTCGTCTGCGGTTGGTGTCCAAGGCGTACACCCTGTACCAGTCCCGGCTCAAGGAAGCGGACGCTATGGACTTTGACGACCTGTTGGTGCGAACGGTGGAACTGTTTACCCGTTTCCCGGACGTGCTTACCCGGTATCAGAATCGTTTTCGCTATCTGATGGTGGACGAGTATCAGGACACCAACCACGCCCAATACCGCTTGGTCAGCCTGTTGGCCGCCCAGAGTGGCAACCTGTGCGTAGTGGGAGATGACGACCAGAGCATCTATAAGTTCCGTGGCGCCACCATTGAGAATATTCTGGGCTTTGAGGACGAGTTCCGGGGTTGCCGTGTCATTCGTCTGGAACAGAATTACCGTTCCACCAAGCGGATATTGGAGGCGGCCAATCGGGTGATTGCTCGTAACACCGGCCGTAAGGGCAAGACCCTGTGGACAGATAATGCGGAGGGCGACCCCATACGATTGGTGACGGTGGATAATGCGGAGGAGGAGGGCCGCTTTGTGGCGGATACCATCCTCAACGGAGTGGCCACCGGCCGCCGGTACAGCGATTTTGCCGTGCTGTACCGAGCCAATGCCCAGTCCAACGCCATTGAGCAGGCGTTGGTGCGTAGCGGCGTGCCGTACCGTGTGGTGGGCGGTCATCGATTTAACGATACCCAAGAGGTCCGGGACGCCATGGCATACCTGCGGCTTATCAACAACACCGATGACGAGGTAAGTCTGCGGCGCATCATCAATACCCCTGCCCGAGGTATTGGCGATACCACCATGGAACACGCCACCGCCATTGCCAACGGCACAGGCGAAAGTCTGTATGCGGTGTTAAGTCACGCAGGTGATTATCCTGCTCTCAGCCGCGCCTCCGGCAAGATAGCGGCGTTTATGGAGATGATGGACGACCTGCGTTGTATGAGTGCCGACCCGGAAAACTCTCTGCATTTCTTATATACCACTATGCTGGAACGCACCGGTTATCTGGCCATGTGGAAGAATATGGGAGAAGCGGAGGTCGGCCGGGTAGAAAACCTGGAAGAACTGTCGTCCTCCATTCAGCAATACGAGAAGAATTGCGGCGAGGATATACCGGAACTGTCCGGATTCCTGGAAGAACAGGCGTTGATGACCGATATTGACAACTACGATGCCAACGCAGATGCGGCGGTGCTGATGACCATGCACGGCGCCAAGGGCCTCGAATTTCCGGTGGTGCTGTTGCCCGGGTTTGAGGACGGCATTTTTCCCGGTTACCAGACCATGTTTGACCCGGAGGAACTGGAAGAGGACCGACGTCTGTGTTACGTAGCCATCACTAGAGCTCGTGAGCAACTGTATATTCTCCGGGCGCAGAGCCGTATGCTGTACGGCCAGACCAACCGCAACCCGGCATCTCGATTTTTAGCGGATATACCGGCGGATCTGACCGAAGACATCAATAAGACCCGTCCTTCCGGCGGTTACAACGGCTTTGGCGGTTCCCGTTACGGAGATGGGGCGTATGCTTCCCGTTCTTCTTCCGGCGGCACCTATACGTCTACCCGTTCCGCTTCGTTCTATGGCACGGCCTCCCGGCCGGCACCGCCCCGTACCGTTTCCCAAGCTCCTAAGCCGTCGGCGATATCCGTGGCGGTGGGGGATACGGTACAGCACTCCAGTTTTGGTACCGGCGTGGTCACCGGTATGACCCCTATGGCCGGCGATACTCTGCTGGTGATACAGTTTGATAAGGTCGGCCAGAAAAAACTGATGGCTAACTACGCCAAACTCACAAAATTATAAACACAAAAATGTCTCCCCGTCATACAATGGTATTGAAGCCGACGACTCGGCACCGCGCACCGAGGTCGCCGCTTTAATACAGACGAGGAGGCGTTTTGCATTATGGCAGATGCAAAGTTTGTCCGTGATAACGGATGCAAAGAGGCCGTGTGCGTGGATGCCGGTCGGGTGTACGACAGTTGCTGTGATAAGGATTGCATAGAGAATATGCGGCTGTTTTTCACCGAACGTGATCAGATGGTGGTAGACCACGCCACCGGTATCCGCACCAAGAAGGCCGAGGTCATTACCGTCTACATAGACGTGGAGGCGTTGCCCTTTAACCGGGGTTACTACTCCTGCGACCTGACGTTCTACTTTAACGTGGAGGTGGAGGTCTACGGAGGCCACGGAACACCCTGTACCCTTCTCAACGGTGTGGGTGTTTTCCGCAAGAAGGTGATTCTGTACGGTAGTGAAGGCCACGTACGGGTGTTCCACAGCGAATACCGGCCGGATGCCTGTGACCACCACCAAGAGATGCCTACCCGGAACATGCCCCATTGTTGCGTACAGGTGGCCGAACCGGTGGTGTTGGATGCCCGGTTAGTGGATTGCTGTGAGCGTTGCCACTACGATTGCGGCGACTGCGGTTGCATCCCGGCCAACCTGTGCAACCGTTACGGCGGCAACTTCGTGGACAGTGCCGACTGTAAGCTGGTGCTGGTATCGTTGGGCATCTTCACCATTGTGCAGCTTATTCGCAACGTACAGATGCTGGTACCGGTGTATGACTACTGTATGCCCAACAAGGAATGTACCCCCACCAGCGAAAACCCCTGTGACCTGTTCCATAAGATGAATTTCCCGGTCAGCGAGTTCTTCCCTCCGGCGGCTGAGAGCGACGGCTGTGGCTGTGGTTGTCAACCCCGTACCGGCTGTTAAGCAGATGGTCCCCTCCGGCGTCGGAGGGGACCATGTTCTTTTTTCTTGCAATTCCCCCGGGATGGTGGTACACTATACGTATATTAGTATGTGGGGGTTTCGCTATGAAACTGTCTTTAGTTATACCTTGTTACAATGAAGAGGCCAACATCCGGCCTATGTACGATACCTGTTGTTCCGTGTTGGGCGACACGGTGCCGGATTTTGAGATGATTTTTATTAATGATGGCAGTAGTGACGGCACGTGGAATGCACTGAAGTCCTTGTATGACCAAGACCGCCGTCGGGTCCGTGTGGTGGATTTTTCTCGTAATTTCGGCAAGGAGGCCGCTATGTACGCCGGCCTGCAGAGAGCGACGGGGGAGTATGTGACGGTCATTGACGGGGACCTGCAGCAGCATCCGTCGGTGGCGTTGGAGATGGTGCGTTTTTTGGATGCCAACCCCGATTACGATTGCGTAGCAGCCTATCAGGATAACCGTCGAGAGGGTACCTTTACCCGTGTGTGCAAAAAAATATTTTATAAGCTCATCAACGCCGCCTGTGATACGGTGTTCCGGGCGGATGCCAGCGATTTTCGTACCTTTCGCCGGGAGATGGTGCAATCCATCCTGTCAATGAAGGAGTACCATCGGTTTTCCAAGGGCCTTTTTTCCTTCGTAGGATACAACGTGCATTATATGCCCTATACCGCGCAAGAGCGTGTATCCGGCAAGACCTCCTGGTCTTTTCTTAAATTGTGCCGGTATGCCTTTGAGGGGATTGCCTCTTTTACCACCTTCCCCCTGAAGATCGCTACGGTGGTGGGCATTGTGATGTCCTTTTTATCCTTGTTATATATGGTGTTCGTGGTCATACAGAAACTGTTTTTCGGCATCGCCATATCCGGTTACGCCACCATTGTCGTACTGATTTTGCTTATCGGCGGTCTGCAGATGATTATGCTGGGTATCATCGGCTCCTATGTGGCACGTATCTATATTCAAGGCAAACACCGTCCTGTATATATCGCCCGGGAATATCTGTCCGGTGATGAGGAAGCGTAAAGCGGTGTAAAGTTATATCACTTAACACCCGTATCTTCGTGCCATTGGAGATGTTCTCGCTTCTTATGGCACAAAAGCGGCTTTTTGTGGAAGGGGGATACCCGTGCAAAACTGTGAGGATTGCGAAAACTACGATTACGATGAAGAAAGTGATACCTATACCTGTATGATGGACTTGGATATGGATGACTTTGAGCATTACGTACTGCATCGGGATTGCCGATGCCCGTACTACCGTATCCGTGACGACTACCGTATTGTGCGTAAGCAAAATTAAAAGGCTTCGTTACGAAGCCTTTTTTATTTTACCGTTTCCCGGTATTCCCGGGGTGTCATCCCGACGTGTTTTTTAAACAGTTTGGAAAAGTAATTGACGTCTAGGATGCCGCAATGCTGCGCCACCGTCTGTATCTGCAATCCGGTACTGCGCAACAGGTGTTTGGCGGAACGGATGCGCCGTTCGTTAACAAAATCCGTGAGGGTCTTACCGGTTTCCTTGTGAAACAGGGAGGATAGGTAACTGGGATTGATGTTTTGCAGTCTGGCCAATGTGCGCAGCCCCAGGTCGGCGGTCAGATCGCTTTCTATATGCGCTACCGTCCGGCGTATCGGTTCGGAATACTGACCGGTGACGTGGTCACGCACCAACAGACAGTACCGGCGAAATATGGCGGTCATCAATTCGGTAGCCGGTGTTGTGGCGGACAGTTGCTCGATCTGACGAGCAAAGTCGGAAGAGACGCTGTTTAGGTGGATGGGGTGCACACCACCCCTTTCCGCCGCTTTTCGCAGAAGGGTATTCATAATGATACAGTAGTTTTTGGTGTTGCGAACCGGGTCAGATAAGCGTTGTTCAAAGGGCTGGTCACGCAGACTGGCTAACAGCATTTCTACTTTATGTATCTGCCCGTTGCTCACCGCTTGCATCAGTTCGTTTTCATATTCGTAACGGCGTTCCATCATCCGGATGTTCCATGCACGGTCATCCTCCGGTATGCCGTTATCCGGAACGGTCAATACCGGATCGTTTTCCTGTAACAATTCTACGGAGATGTAGTTACCACCCCCCCACAGTTCCTCAGCAAAGGTATCCAGTACCGCATACAGATGGCTCTGGTCCGCCAGATAGGGGAGGTTGCTCATATACTCCTCCAACCGCTTCGCTTGACGAGGCGATAACCCGGCTCGTTCGGCGTATTCCCATATTTCCTGTGGCGTCGTCTGCCGATAGGCAAAAGGGCCCACCGTCAACACCTGTTCCCGTGGCAAGGGTACCAATAGTTGTCTGTATCCCAACGGATGGCTCACAGAATATATGGTGTTGTTTTGCTCGACACTAAGTAACTCTCGTATACGCATTCGGTATTCTGCTTCTTGCCCAAACAGTATACCGAATCCCAGGTCTGCCGATTCGTCTGCTGGCTCGTTGGCTTCCCATATTTGGGTGTGTATCCGGCATTTGCGAAACACTTTTTGGACCATATATAAAGAATTTTTATAAGGCATACAGACACCTCCTTTTGCGCTTTCGATAAAAATAGCCACTTTCTTTTTGATTATACTCCGTTTTTTATATAATTTCAATGAAAATTTACCGCATAACACAAAAATTTTACAGAAAAACCAAAATATATTACTAACCAAACGGTCTGTTTTCTGTTATGATACAGATAAGGGAATCTCCCGATGTTAACATAATGGAAAGAGGGTAATCTGATATGGCGAAACAAGTCCAATTGGACGCAAACGGTCATCGCAAGTTTGGTATTCGCGACAGCATCGCCTATGCGGCCGGTGACCTCGGCTGTAATATGAGCTTTGCGCTCAAGGGCACCATGTCTATCTTCTGGACACAGTTTATGGGTATGGACCTGTGGTACGCTATCCTGCTAATCGTAGTGCAAGTGTGGGATGCCATTAACGACCCGTTGATTGGCTCTATGATCGACGCAGACCACCGTACTTACAAGCGCAACAAGTTCCTGTCATACATCTGGGCCGGATCCATCGGCCTGATTATCGGCGGTGCGTGTTGTTTCCTGCCGTTCCCCAGCGCTCCCACCTGGGCCAAGGCGATTATCTTTATCGCCGGTTACGTGGTGTGGGATGCATTCTACACCGTAGCCAACGTGCCTTATGGCTCTCTGCTGTCTCTGATCTCCAATGACGTTAAGGACCGTGCTTCTCTGTCGGCCTGGCGTTCTGTCGGCTCCATCTTCGGCAATATGCTGCCGATGGTCATCCTGCCGTTCATTATCTATGATGAGAACAACAACCTCATCGGTAATCGCGTGTTCCTGGCTGCGCTGATCATGGGCGCTCTCGGTTTTATTTGCTTCCAGTTTATGATCCGCAACACCGATATCCGTGTGGACACCAGCGTGACGCTCAACGAGGAGCAGCCCAAGTTCAACGTGTTCAGCGCCTTTGGTAACTTTATTAAGAACCGTCCGGCTGTAGGTGCTACCATTGCCGCTATGGGTATGTTTATCGGTATGCAGGGTGCTACTACCGCTGTTACCGTTATCTTCCAGTCCTACTTCAAGAATGTGCAGATTTCCGGTGTCGTGCAGCTGTTTGCCATGATCCCCATCGTGGTGTTTACCCCCTTGGCTCGTAAGGCGGTGGCTAAGTTCGGCAAGAAGGAGTTGGCTACTTTCGGCTCCATCTGCTCGGTGGTAGCCGGTCTGGGTCTGTTTATCGTGACTCCCGATA
>JAZRMD010000165.1:0-7078 GCA_045647285.1 Acutalibacteraceae bacterium | reverse complement strand
GGCGTCCATGATCATCCACTCGGGGCGGTTGCCGGACAGGCGGAAGGATTCCACCACTTCCAGACGCTTGAGCAGACGGGCACGCTTTTGACCGGAGGCGGTCTCCAATTCTGCCTTCAGTTCGGCAGACAGGGCTTCCAGGTCGATCTCCGCCAACAGCTTCTGGATATACTCGGCACCCATACCGGCGTCAAAGTCGTCCTCGTACTTCTCGCGCATATCGTTGTAGTCCTTGTCGGACAACACCTGCTTCTTCATCAGAGGGGTGTCGCCGGGGTCTACCACGATGTACTCAGCAAAGTACAGCACCTGCTCCAACTGACGGGGAGACATATCCAGCATCAAGCCCATACGGGACGGGATGCCCTTAAAATACCAAATGTGAGATACGGGGGCGGCCAACTCGATGTGGCCCATACGCTCACGGCGCACCTTGGCACGGGTCACTTCCACGCCACAGCGCTCGCAAACCTTACCCTTGTAACGGATACGCTTGTACCGGCCACAATGGCACTCCCAGTCCTTGGTAGGCCCGAAAATACGCTCACAGAACAGACCGTCACGCTCTGGCTTGAGGGTGCGATAATTTATCGTTTCCGGCTTGAGTACCTCACCGTTGGACCAACTGCGAATGTGGTCCGGAGAGGCCAGGCCAATCTTAATGGAATCAAACACATTAAATTGCATCATAGTCAATCAGCCTCCCCTCACAGATTATCGTCGTAATTGTCGTCGCCGGTCATATCGTCTTCCACGATCTCACCGGATTCGTCCATCTCGCCTACACCGAAGCCGTCAAACTCACTCTCGTTGGCTACGGTGGAGAAAGCCTCGCTGTCCGCTTCCACCATACCCATATCGTCGTCATCGTCGAAGGACTGCTTGAGGTCGATCTCCTGCTTGTCGGCATCCAATACCTTGATGTCCAGGCCAAGACTCTGCAGTTCCTTCACCAACACGCGGAAGGATTCCGGCACACCGGACTCGGGCACGTTCTGGCCCTTGACGATGGCTTCGTAGGTCTTGACACGACCCACCACGTCATCCGACTTGCCCGTCAGGATCTCCTGCAGGGTGTAAGCGGCGCCGTAGGCTTCCAGAGCCCACACTTCCATTTCACCGAAACGCTGACCGCCGAACTGAGCTTTACCACCCAGAGGCTGCTGCGTCACCAAGCTGTAAGGACCGGTGGAACGGGCGTGGATCTTATCATCAACCAGATGGTGCAACTTGAGGTAGTACATATAACCCACGGTAACGGGGTTATCAAACAACTCACCGGTACGGCCGTCGTACACCGGAGTCTTACCGTCGGTGCGCTTACCGGCCTGCTCCAGCAGTTCCCGGGTGTCGCCCTCGTGAGCGCCGTCGAATACGGGGGTCATCACCTTGAAGCCCAGCGCCGCAGCGGCGTAGCCCAGGTTGACTTCCAGCACCTGACCGATGTTCATACGAGAGGGAACGCCCAGGGGGTTCAGCACGATGTCCAGCGGCGTGCCGTCCGGCAGGAAAGGCATATCCTCGCTGGGCAGGATCCGGGACACAACGCCCTTGTTACCATGGCGGCCGGCCATCTTATCGCCCACGCTGATCTTACGCTTCTGGGCAATGTAACAGCGTACCACCATATTGACGCCGGGGCTGAGTTCCTCGCAATTTTGACGGGTGAACACCTTCACGTCCACGATGATACCGTACTCGCCGTGAGGCACACGCAGAGAGGTGTCACGCACCTCACGGGCCTTCTCACCGAAGATGGCACGCAGCAGACGCTCTTCCGCCGTCAGTTCGGTCTCGCCCTTGGGGGTAACCTTACCCACCAGGATGTCGCCCGAACGCACCTCGGCGCCGATGCGGATGATACCGCGCTCGTCCAGGTCCTTAAGGGCGTCGTCACCCACGTTGGGGATATCCCGGGTAATCTCTTCCGGCCCCAGCTTGGTGTCACGGGATTCTACCTCGTATTCCTCAATATGAATGGAAGTATATACGTCGTCGCGGACGATCTTCTCGTTGATAAGAACAGCGTCCTCGTAGTTATAACCTTCCCAGGTCATAAAGCCGATGAGCGCATTCTTACCCAGTGCAATCTCACCGTTGCTGGTGGCAGGACCGTCGGCGATGACCTCGCCGGCTTCCACGTGCTGGTCCACCGTCACAACCGGGCGCTGGTTGATACAGGTGCCCTGGTTGGAACGGGAGAACTTGACCAACTTGTAGGTGTCCACGTCGCCGTTGTCGTCACGGCGCACCTTGACGGAATCGGCAGACACCGCCACCACCGTACCGGCCGTCTTGGCCAGCACGCACACGCCGGAGTCCACGCCGGCCTTGTATTCCATACCGGTACCCACGATGGGAGACTCGGTGGTCAGCAGCGGCACAGCCTGGCCCTGCATATTGGAGCCCATCAACGCACGGTTGGCGTCGTCGTTCTCCAGGAAGGGAATCATAGCGGTAGCCACCGACACGACCATCTTGGGGGATACGTCCATATAGTCCACCACGGAGGGATCCTCTTCACGGAACTCGCCCCGGTGACGGGTGGTAACCTTGGAGCGGACAAAGCGATTCTGCTCATCCAGCGGCTCGTTGGCCTGGGCCACGATATAGTCGTCTTCCAGGTCGGCCGGCATATACAGCACCTCGTCGGTCACCACGCCGGTGGCCTTGTCTACCTTGCGGTAGGGTGCCTCGATAAAGCCGTACTCGTTGATACGGGCAAAGCTGGCCAGATAGGAGATCAGACCGATGTTGGGGCCTTCGGGGGTCTCAATGGGACACATACGGCCGTAGTGGCTGTAGTGTACGTCACGCACCTCGAAACCGGCACGGTCACGGGACAGACCGCCGGGGCCCAAAGCAGACAGACGGCGCTTATGCTTGAGCTCCGCCAGAGGGTTGTTCTGGTCCATAAACTGGGACAGAGGCGAGGAGCCGAAGAACTCCTTAATGGCCGCCACCACCGGACGGATGTTGATGAGCGCCTGAGGGGTGATCACGTCCATGTCCTGGCTCTGCAGGGTCATACGCTCACGGACCACACGCTCCATACGGGAGAAACCGATGCGGAACTGATTCTGCAGCAGTTCGCCCACCGAACGGATGCGGCGGTTGCCCAGGTGGTCGATATCGTCGGTGGTGCCCAGGTGATGACCCAGACAGTTGAGATAGTTGATGGAAGCGAAGATATCATCCACCGTCACATGGTTGGGGATGAGCTCCTTAACACGGGCGATAAGAGCCTGCGTCAGCTCCTCGTCGGACAGACCCTGAGAGAGGATCTCCTGCAGGACGGCATAGCACACGCGCTCATTGACCGTCTTGCATACCGCCTCGTACACGGCGGGGCTGACAAACTTCTGCAGAGCCACCATGCCGTTGGAAACGATCTTGATCTCCCGTTCCTCACCGTGCTCTTCAATGGTCACGTAGGCAACGGTCACGCCGGCGTCTTCCATCTCCATAGCCCGGGCACGATCAATGATCTCGCCGGGCTCGGCCATGATCTCACCGGTAGCCGGGTCCACCACGGGACGGCTAAGCTTACAGCCGGCCAGACGGTTGGACAGACCCAACTTCTTGTTGTACTTATAACGGCCCACACGGGACAGGTCATACCGGCGGGGGTCAAAGAACAGATTTTCCAGATGCTGCTGAGAGTTCTCCACGGTCGCAGGCTCGCCCGGACGCAGCTTGCGATAGATCTCCAGCAACGCTTCTTCCCGATTCTTGGTATTGTCCTTCTCCAGAGTGGCGTGGATGCGCTCATCCTCGCCGAAGAACTCCAGAATCTCGGCATCGCTGCCCAGACCCAGAGCGCGGGCCAACACGGTGACGGGAATCTTGCGGTTTTTATCAATACGGACGTAGAACACGTCGGAGGAATCGGTCTCATACTCCAGCCAAGCACCACGATTGGGGATAACGGTGGAGGTGAACAGCTCCTTGCCCAGCGTGTCGTGGGTCATACCGAAATACACACCGGGAGAACGCACCAACTGGGAAACAATAACGCGCTCCGCACCGTTGATAACGAAGGTGCCGCTGTCGGTCATCAGGGGGAAATCGCCCATAAAGACCTCGGACTCTTTGATTTCGCCGGTTTCCTTATTGAGTAGACGCACACGCACGTGCAGGGCGGTGGAATAGGTTACGTCCCGTTCCTTACACTCCTCCACGGTGTACTTGGGGGTATCATCCAGACGGTAGCCGATAAAATCCAACACCAGATTACCGTTGTAGTCGGTGATGGCGGCCGTTTCGTCAAAAACGTCCCGCAGTCCCTCGGTGAGGAACCAGTCGTACGAGTTCTTCTGTACTTCAATCAGGTTGGGGATATCCAACACCTCATTGATCTTGGCAAAACTCATACGCACGTTGTTGCCGAGCTTAACCGGTTTGATATTCGTCATAAGACCCGATCACTCCTGTCTTGTAATGTCACGGCGCCTGTCCTCTTGATCGTTTCCGGGCAAAAAAGGGAAGAAGCCGTGCACGATTTTCTCGTCTTGCTTTAACCGGGAAGGTCTGCCGTTTTGCAAAAAAAGTCTTGCATTTTTTGCGGATATGTGGTATGCTATATCCGTCCAAAAGGGGCATACTTCTCATATTAAAGCAGTTTATAATAATATACGACTTTTGTCTATTTGTCAACCTTTTTTTGAAAGTTGGCTTATTTTTTTGCGTTTTTTCAAAATTTTATCGAAAATCAACAAAAAACAAGGCGCCGGGTGTGGAATAGAAACACCCGGCGTCGTTGTTTAAATTCAATTCAAATCATCAGTATCCTAACAGCCACAAGCGGCAGATGGCGGCACATTCCCGGACCCAGTAGCACAGCAACAGATGGGGCGGCGATGCGCAGGTCACGGCCCCCACCCCGGCGGCGCCCAATTGGGTTGCCAATACCGATGCCCGGTACTGATGAAACTCTTGGGTGGCTACCGCCAGATGCGGAGGCAATCCCTGTTCCCGGATAAGCTGCAGAGAAAACTGCATATTCTCCCGGGTATTGGTGGAGGAGGATTCCTCATAGATGCGCTCGGGGGCGATCCCCTGCCGCACCAAATATTGCTTCATCACGTGGGCCTCGGTGTACGCTTCGTCCGGACCCTGTCCCCCGGACACCACGCAAGGGGCGTCCGGATGAGCGTTGAGATACCGGACGGCGGCGTCCAACCGCTGTCCCAACATCAAGCTGGGATACTCGCCGTTGATCTTGGCACCCAACACCACCAAGGTGGTAGGTTCCTCTGCCGGTTTGCGGATGGCCGCCACCGTCATAAAGCCGGTAATGGTCACCGCCAAAACGCCCACAGCCACCACCAGCACCACCACAATCACGGACAAGACCCGTCGCCATCCTTTCTTACCTTCTCTATTGGGGCGCGAAAACCCCCAGAGCATTCCCACCAGACCGGCTCCCAAGGGCACGTACACGCCTACGTTGACAATGCCGTTGATCAGTGGCGGCAACAGCGCCCACAGGCACAAAGGGATACACAGGATGCCCACCAGTACGCGCCACGGGGACCGAGGAACTTTCACTTCCTTAATCATATATTACCTCTTATTATACAAAGGACATTACCAGCACGACGGCGATAATCACGGGGAGCACGTAGGTCATATAGCCACGCAGCCACTGGGGGAGCAACAAGCCCTTGCCGGTGTTGACTTCTCTCAGATAGTTATCAAAGCCCCATCCGTATCGGCTGGTACAGAACAGCACGTATACCAGACTGCCGCCGGGCAGCAGTACCTTGGACACGATGGCGTCCTCCAGGTCCATCAAGTTAAATCCGAACAACCGGAACTCTCCCCAAAAACTCTGGGAGAAGATGGCCGGCAACACCAATACCATTAGCAGACCGATATTGATAAGGCACACCAGACGCCGGGACAGCCGGGTCTTTTCCAGCCAAAACGATACGATGTTTTCAAACACGGCAATGACGGTGGACAGCGCCGCAAACAGCATAAAGAGGAAAAATAACGTACCCACGATACGGCCACCGGGCATCTCCCCAAAGATGGAGCAGAGGGTGGTGAACAGGAAACCGGCCCCCACCGTTCCGGCGTCGGCGGTCACCCCATTATTATAGGTAAAACAAGCAGGAAAGATAATCAAACCGGACATCAGCGCCACAAAGGTATCCAGGCTGACGATGGTGACCGCTTCGCCCAACAGGCGCCGTTCCTTGTCAATGTAACTACCAAATACGGCAATGGAGCCGATACCCAGGGACAGGGTAAAAAAGGCTTGTCCCATGGCCGCACTAATCACGGTCAGTACGCCGGCCTCTCGCATATTGGCAAAGGACGGCACCAGATAAAACCGCAGGCCCTCCGCCGCATTGGATAAGGTGCAGCAATATACCGCCAGACCCACCAGAAGGCCAAGTAATGCTACCATCATCCACTTAGTGATGCGCTCCACACCCTTTTGCAGACCCATAGCGCAGATGCCAAAGCACAGCGCAATAACGCCGTACGTAGCCAACACATTGGGGCCGGTGCCGGAAGCCACGTGCTGAAAGATCAAGCCGTAGGTGTCTGCAGAAGCGACCCCTTCCATATTGCCGGTCAGGTACATTAAAAAATACCGGAGCATCCACCCACAGATGAGAGTATAACACATCATCAACAAGTAATTGCCGCCGATGCCGACATACTTCATTAGATGCCACTTTTGTCCCGGGCGCTCCATCACGTCAAAAGAACTGGCGATACTCCGACGGCTGGCACGACCTACCGCCAGTTCGGCGGTCATCACCGGCAATCCCAACAACAGCAAAAATACGATATAAATGAGCACAAAAGCGGCGCCGCCGTAACTGCCGGTAATGATGGGAAAACGGTACACGTTGCCCAGGCCGATGGCACAGCCGGCGGATATTAAAATAAAGCCCAAACGGGAGCCTAACTTTTCGCGTTGCATAACGGTAACTTCCTCTCTCCTGCATTCCCCGATAGTATACCAAAATCGCCGGAAAAGGTCAACAAAAAAAGACCGATGACACAAAAAGTCATCGGGCTTCACTATGTTCCTTACAGAGTACGCACCCGGATGATG
>JAZRMD010000164.1:0-7714 GCA_045647285.1 Acutalibacteraceae bacterium | reverse complement strand
CTTCTCGCCCGCTTCATATTTTTCTTGAAAAATTTGTCTACATCTTATATAATAATTTTATATGTATGTCGACACATAAAGTCAGCCCTTTTTGCCACAATAAGGCAGAGGTGATTGCGTTGACAGACAAAGATAAAAAGGCCCCTGAAGACAAAGAGCAAAACGAGTCGTCCCGTATGCAGGACCGCCTGAGTTTGGTGGAGGATACCGGATCGGTAACCACCGATAACGGCAGACACCGGATACATTGTATGACCATCGTAGGCCAGATAGAGGGGCATTACACCCTTCCGTCCGAGAGCAAGACCACCAAGTACGAACACGTGATCCCCCAACTGGTGGCTGTGGATGAGAGCTGCGATATCGAAGGCTTGCTTATATTGCTTAACACGGTGGGCGGTGACGTGGAGGCCGGACTGGCGTTGGCGGAACTGATTGCTGGGATGAAAAAGCCGACGGTATCTCTGGTATTGGGCGGCGGCCACTCCATCGGCGTTCCGTTGGCGGTAGCGGCGCGGCGTTCCTTTATCGTTCCCTCTGCTACGATGACCATTCATCCAGTGCGCATTAACGGCCTTGTGTTGGGTGTTCCTCAGGCGTTTACCCATTTTCAGCGTATGCAGGAGCGCATCATAGACTTTGTGTGCCGTCACTCCCGGATGGATGCGGAGCAGTTTATGGAATTGTGTATGAACACCGGTGAACTGGCTACCGATATCGGCACGGTACTGGATGGGGAAGAAGCGGTGCAGGTTGGCTTGATGGATGCCATTGGCTCTCTGCGAGACGCTATAGACACACTCCATCAGATGATTGACGAAGGTTAGGGCGACAAGGTGTTGCCCTTTACATACAATATTGCAGTTAGGAGAATACATATGGCAACAAAGAAATCCTCCGGACGTACCAGTCGTAAACAAGCGGAAGCCCGTCGCCGTGCCGGTAAGCAGGTAGAGGCAATTATCCTGCTGGCGGTAGCGGTATTGCTGTTTTGCTTTGTCATTATTGAGGGGCAGAACGTATGGACGTGGATACATAATCTTTTACTGGGCCTTTTCAGCTTTACCGGCTATATTCTGCCCGTACTGTTGGGGGTAGTGGCTGTTGTGATTGCGTTGGATAAGGACCAAGGCCGTCTTTCTCTGCGTGTGTGGGAATGTTCGGCATTTGCGGTGATGCTCAACAGTACCGTTTTCGCTTTCACCAATGAGGCTACGGGTGGTTACTTTGCTACCTTGTACGACTGCTTTTTGGATGGTCAGCTCTGTGATGGCGGCGGCGTGTTGGGTGCGATACTGGGATATCCGATCAAGCTGATGTTCGGTACTCCCGGTGCGGAGATATTTCTCATTATCCTAATGGTGGTGTTCTTAATGTTGGCTACCGGCACCACTATTATTGCGGTGCTTCGGGCGATGCATAAGCCGGCGGAACGTACCAAGGAGGTCATAGAACACGCCATCACCCAGACGGCCGAGCGTCAGGAGATGCGCCGCCAGAATAAGATCGACATTGACTTGGGTGAGGGATATTCCCGTACTCGTCGTAAGATTAAGGCGGATAAGGAAGAAGTGGAGGAGCAACCGGCGGCGTTGCCGGAGCCTCCTGCCCGGGATATTCCTCCCGTCAGCGACAAACTGGATGCTCTGGAACGCTCTGCAGAGGAACTGCATCGCGCCGAGGATACGGTTACCGAAGAAGAGGTCCGCGAAGCAGAAGCGGAGATTACCGAGGCCGTGGATCTGCAGGAGGAGACCAAGGCGATCTATCGGTTGCCTCCTCTGTCCTTGCTGGAAGAGCCTAAGCCGGGTCAGACGGCTACCGGCTCGGAGGCTGAGCGCCGGGCCAATGGTGAGTTGTTGGTCAATACTCTTAAGGATTTCGGCATTAGTACCCGTTTGGTGGATATCACCAGTGGTCCTTCCGTTACCCGTTACGAATTGGAGCCCAGTGCCGGTGTCAAGATCAGTCGTATCACCGGCTTGGCAGACGATATTGCTCTTCGCCTGGCTACCACCGGTGTGCGCATTGAAGCGCCCATTCCCAATAAGGCGGCTGTGGGCATAGAGGTGCCCAACAAGTCTCGGCGTACGGTCTGCTTGCGTGGGTTGTTGGATTCTGCCCAGTTCCGCGGTTCCAAGAGCAAACTGACGGTGGCGTTGGGACAGGATATTGAAGGCAATACCGTGCTGACCGACCTTGCTAAGATGCCGCACCTGTTGATTGCCGGTACCACCGGATCGGGTAAATCGGTCTGCACCAACTCTATGATTCAGTCTGTGCTGTTCCGGGCTACGCCGGATGAGGTCAAGATGATACTTATTGACCCCAAAAAGGTGGAGTTTGGCGTGTATAACGGCGTACCTCATCTGCTGATTCCGGTGGTGACCGACCCCCATAAGGCGGCCGGTGCGCTGAGTTGGGCGGTCAACGAGATGCTCAAGCGTTACCAGATGTTTGCCGAAGCGAACGTACGGGATATCGGCGGCTATAACGAACTGGCGCAGAAGGACGACACGCGTCGTCCCTTACCGCTGGTGTTGATTGTGATCGACGAATTGGCTGACCTGATGATGGCCGCCGCTAACACGGTGGAAGATTCCATCTGCCGTCTGGCGCAGATGGCACGTGCCGCCGGTATGCATATGGTGATTGCCACCCAGCGCCCCTCGGTAGACGTTATTACCGGCCTTATCAAGGCCAACATTCCCAGTCGTCTGGCGTTGACGGTGGCCAGTGCGGTGGATAGCCGCACGATCCTGGATGCCGGCGGTGCGGAACGGTTGTTGGGTTACGGCGATATGCTGTTTATGCCGGTGGGACAGGCGAAACCGCGTCGTATACAAGGTTGCTTTGTGACCAACCAGGAGATCGAACGGGTCATTGACTTCCTCAAGAATGCCGACCAGCCCACCGAATACGACCAGGAGGTCATCGATGAGATAGAGAAACAAGCCGCCGCTACCGGTCGCACCGGTCGTGATAGCGATGGCGACAGTGGTGATGACGAAACCGATGAAGCGCTGCCCCAAGCCATTGAGATCGCAGTGGAAGCCGGTCAGATATCCACCTCTATGTTGCAACGCAAAATGCGCTTTGGCTATGCTCGTGCCGGCCGCATTATGGACCAGATGGAACAGCGGGGCATCATTGGTCCCAGCGAAGGAGCAAAACCCCGTAAGGTGCTGATTACCCGGCAACAATGGATCGAGCGTAATATGAACGGCGTGGACGACGAGGAGTAAGAGATGGCCGCAAGAAAACGCAAGTCAAAGAGATCCCTTATCGTATCAGCCATCGTTGTGGTGCTGATTCTGGCTATAGAATTGGGCGCCCATTTTGGGGTGCTGAACTGGGAATCCCTATTTGGTAATTTTGGGTTACATAACGATAACGCCTTCCTGTCCGGCACCCTGGAGGTGTACTATCTGGACGTGGGTAACGCCGACTGTATACTGTTGCGACAGGATGAGCATGCCATGATGATCGACGCCGGCGAACGGGGAGATTACGACGCTATTCTGTCGGCCTTACGCCGTCACAATGTACAACGTCTTGATCTGGTGATCGCCACACACCCTCACGCCGACCATATCGGCAGTATGGAGAAGATTATTCAGGAAGTAGAGATAGACCGGTTTTTGATGAGCTTTATGCCGGAGGATGAGACCCCCACTACCTCGGTATACGTGAATATGCTCAAAGCCCTGGAACAAAAAGACGTGTCGGTAACGGAAGTGTTACCCGGCGACACCTATGAGTTCGGTGGTGCGCAGGTACATATTCTCGCACCGATCAATGAGAGTGATGACCCCAACGCTATGTCGGTGGTATGCCGGGTAGACTATGGGAAGCATCGGTTTCTCTTCGTCGGTGACGCAGAAGAAGGGGTAGAGAAGGATATGCTCTCAGCACGTGCCGATCTCAAGGCCGACGTACTCAAGGTGGGTCACCACGGAAGCCGTACCGGTACTTCCACCGCATTTTTGCAGGCAGTGTCGCCTTCGTATGCGGTCATTACCTGCGGTGCGGAAAACGCTTATGGTCATCCCCACAAACAGGTACTGGACAGATTGCAGAAAGCGCAAGTCAAGACCTTGCGCAGTGACATTGACGGGGATATCACTTTTGTGAGCGATGGTGTAACGCTGGTGGACGTAACCGAAAGGGGGGTGGAGTAATGCTGTATAGCATTGACCGGATCGAAGAGACCGTGGCGGTGTTGGTGGATGACGACGGTAACGACCGTCTGGTGCCGGTTGCCGCATTGCCCCCCTTGTGCCGTCCCGGTATTATGGTACGGGAGATGGACGGCGTGTTTGCGGTGGATGAACAAGCTACAGCGCAACGCCGTCAAGACGTAGTGAAACTTCAGCAATCGATCTGCAACAGACGCAGGAGATAAGTAAAAAAGCACCGACGGTGACCGTCGGTGCTTTTTTGCTCTCGTTTCTTTTCTATATAATATAATTTATTAAGAAACCTTGACACTTGTAATACAAGATGATAGAATGTAGGGTAACAAAATAGGTGTACTATGTGCTTTCAAAAGGATGTGAACGCAGATGATCCGGAGTATGACCGGCTTTGGCCGGGGACAGGATACCGTCAACGGTTTATCGTTGGTGGTGGAGATCAAGTCGGTGAATCACCGCTATTATGAGTATTCTTCGCGGTTGCCGCGTGCTTATGCATTTTTGGACGATAAGCTCAAGACTTACCTGCAACAGCATATCAGTCGTGGTAAGGTAGACGTATACGTGCAGATTGCATCCGGTGACACTTCCGGTAGCGCTGTGACGGTCAATACGGCGTTGGCGGAGAGCTACCTGGCCGCATTACGGGAATTGGCTACCCGTTACGGAGTGCGTGACGATATTTCGGTCACCAACCTCTCCCGGTATCCCGACGTGCTGACCGTATGTCAGGCGGCTGTGGATGAAGAGGTGGTATGGGATGCGGTCCGACAGGTGACAGATGCGGCTCTGGCCCGATTTGTGGAGATGCGTGAGAAGGAAGGTGCCCGGTTGCGTGAGGATGTACTTTCCCGTGCCCAGATCATTCTCAACGCCGTAGAAAAGGTGGAAGCCCGTTCTCCACAGACGGTCAAGGAGCATATGGATAAGGTGACGGCCCGTATGCGCGAATTGCTGGACGGCGCCGCAGTGGACGAAGCCCGTCTGCTGACCGAGGCCGCCATATACGCGGATAAGATCGCGGTGGCAGAGGAGACCGTTCGGTTGCGCAGTCATATTGACCAGTTGCGTCAGTTGCTCAACGGCGGTGAGCCGGTGGGTAAGAAGCTGGACTTCCTCGTTCAGGAGATGAATCGTGAGACCAATACGATCGGCTCCAAGTGTAATGATATTGAGTTGACCCGTATTGTGGTAGACGTTAAGGCAGAGATCGAGAAGATTCGTGAGCAGATACAGAACATTGAGTAGTGAGGTGCGCAGATGAAACTGATCAACATCGGATTTGGCAATATGGTGGCCGCCGGCCGTCTGATTGCCATCGTCAGTCCTGAGTCTGCCCCCATCAAGCGTATCATTCAGGACGCTAAGGAACGTGGCAACTTAATTGACGCCACTTACGGTCGCCGTACCCGTGCCGTTTTGATTACGGACAGCGACCACGTAATTCTGTCGGCTGTGCAACCGGAAACGGTGGCTAACCGTATGGGTGACGATACGCAGGAGGTTGCGGATGAAGAATAAAGGCTTACTGATCGTTCTATCCGGTCCATCTGGTGCAGGCAAGGGCACCATTGTTCAATCCTTGCTTTCGCAAAGAGAGGATATGGTCATCTCGGTGTCCATGACTACCCGTCAACCACGCAACGGTGAAATTGACGGGATACACTATCGCTTTGTGGACCGCACCACCTTTGAACGGACCATAGCCGAGGACGGTTTTCTCGAATATGCCGAGTACAACGGCAATTATTACGGTACACCGATAGCGCCTATCAACCGATGGTTAGAGGAAGGCAAAAACGTTATTTTAGAGATCGAAGTGCAAGGCGCAGAAAAGGTTATGACCAAACGCCCGGATGCGGTATCCATATTCCTGTTGGTACCGTCTATGAGCGAATTGGAACGCCGCTTGCGTAACCGGGGAACGGAAACAGAGGATGCGGTCCTCAACCGTCTACATATTGCCGGTTCTGAACTTAAGCGCATCGGTGGATACCAGTACGTAGTCCTCAATGATGAGGTGGATAAAGCGGTTAACCGCATCAACACCATCCTTGAGGTGGAAAATATGCGTTATTCCCGTATGGAAACAACTGTTATGGAGGTAATGAAAGATGTTAGCACCCAATGATATTGAAGAGTTGAAGGGCGAAAATAGCCGGTATGCCGTGGTGATCGGTGTAGCCAAGCGTGCCCGTCGTATTGCGGAGGAAGCCGAAGAAAACAAGGAGATTCTTATTGAGAAGCCGGTCAGCCTGGCAATCAACGATTTCCGTAGCGGCAATTGCTCTATTGTAGCGGACAACGACTGATTATTTTACTTATTGTGTAGGAGGTGAGCCTATGTCATCGTCAACCCTCGTTAAGATTGCCGTTGACCAGGCCACCGTATCCTATGACAAGGCGTATACCTACCGTTGGCCGTCCGATCTAGGTGAGCCGATGATGGGATGCCGTGTACTGGTCCCCTTTGGCCGTGGCAATCATCGGCGGCAGGGGATCGTACTGGAAGCGTTGCAAGGCACCGTCGGTGCCGGATACAAGCCGGTACATTCCGTCATTGACGCTACACCGATACTGAACAAAGAAATGCTGGCCATGGCCCGGTTTCTACAGGAACGGACAATGTGCCCCTTCTTTGATGCGGTACGCTGTATGTTGCCCACCGGGATGTATATGCAGGTAAAGCCGGTATTGCGTCTTGCAGAAGACGTGTCCGACGACCGATTGCTGTCCCTGTCCAATACCGAACGGGAGATCGTCCGGTTTGTTTCACAATGCCCGGATGGCGTGGAGTTAGAGGTGTTGTGCAAGCGTCTGGGTCTGCAGAAAGAGTCGCCACCGATCACGCATCTGTTTGAGCAGCAGATACTGTTGCGCTCGGAGGATGCGTTTCGCCGTGTGGGCGATGCGTCCGTGCGGATGGTACGCCGGGTGGAACAGCCTGCCGATGCGCCGGAAAAGAAACTCACGGAGAAACAAAAAAGCGTATTATCGCTTTTGGAGGACGTGGGCGCCGCTTCGGTTAAAGAAGTGTGTTACTTTTCCGGTGTAACACCGGCGGTGGTACAGGCGCTGTGTAAGAAAGGTCTGGCCGAAACGTACGACGCCGAGGTGTTGCGTACACCGTACACCTACGATGAGTCGGATGCTCCTATTGTGTCCCACACCCTCAGCCCGGAACAGCAAAGCGCCTTTTCCCGGCTGGAGGGTCTGTATGCCGCACACAGTCCGGCGGCGGCATTACTGCACGGCGTGACCGGTAGCGGTAAGACCGCCGTATATATGAATCTCATTGACCGCGTACTGCAGGATGGCTGTCAGGTCATTGTGCTGGTGCCGGAGATCTCCTTAACCCCCCAGATGGTGGGTCTGTTTATCCGCAAGTACGGACGCCGCGTTGCTGTGATGCACAGCGCTCTGGCTATTGGTGAACGTATGGATGAGTGGAAACGTATCCAAAGAGGGGATGCCCGTATCGTGGTGGGGACACGCTCGGCGGTGTTTGCACCGTGTGA
>JAZRMD010000163.1:0-11550 GCA_045647285.1 Acutalibacteraceae bacterium | reverse complement strand
CCCACCCCCGAGTTCCTGTGTATGTGCGACGAGTTGGGATTCTACGTAATGGACGAAACCGACCAGGAAGCGCACGGCTTTGCCACCCGTCACGGTAACCAGCCGGGCGTGGGCGGTTACGACAGCGAAAATCCCCAGTGGATCTCCGTGCAGGAAGAGTGGATCGACGCACATATTGACCGCATTTCCCGTATGGTGGAACGCGATAAGAATCACGCCTGCGTTGTCAGTTGGAGTATGGGTAACGAGTCCGCCTACGGTCTGTGCCATACCGCCATGCTGGACTGGACCCTTGCTCGGGATCCCTCCCGTCCCCGTCACTACGAGCGTGCCACCACCCGTACCTATGAAGAGGCGCCGGTGGATATGCGCAGCACTATGTATCCGCAATTAGAAGACTATGTGGAGTGGCTGGAAGCCGACGACCCCCGTCCGGTGTTCCTGTGCGAATACTCTCACGCCATGGGCAACGGCCCCGGTGACGTACATCTGTATATGGACCTGTTCCACAAGTATGAAAAAGCTATGGGCGGCTGTATCTGGGAGTGGGCCGACCACACCGTTATCGTGGATGGCGTCCAGAAGTACGGCGGCGACTTTGATGAGAATACCCACGACGGGAACTTCTGCTGTGACGGTCTGGTGTTCTCCGACCGCAGCTTTAAGCCCGGTACCCTGCACGCCAAGTACTCCTATCAGCCTATGCGTGTGACTATGGATGGCAACCACATTGCGGTGACCAACGACCACGACTTTACCGATCTGGCGGAATTCAGCCTGTTGGTGGAATTGGAAGTGGACGGTCAGGTGACCGACAGCCGCACCCTCACGGTAGCGGCGGCGCCCCACACCACCGTGTACATAGACAACCCCTTTACCGTCCCTGCCACCTGTCAGCACGGCGCTTACGTTAAGGTGCATCTGCTGGACGGTAACGGCTACGAGGTGGGTATGACCCAGTTGACCACCGACAGCCGCCGGGCGGCGGTGATCACCGGCGCCCCCTTCACCGCCTTTACCGAGACTCGTACCCATATTGTTGCTGAGGGCGAGGGCTTCCGTTACTCCTTTAGCAAACTGCACGGCAACTTTGACAGCATTATCAAGAACGGTAAGGAGCAATTGGCCGCCCCCATCCGGTTGGGTGCGTACCGAGCCCCCACCGATAACGAGCGTGTTTTGCGAGCCCACTGGAGTCAGATACACTCCCCCAACAACTGGTCGCGCGGTAACCTGCACGCCACCTTCAATAAGGTGTACGATATTGCCGTCAAGGATAACACCATCACCGTTACCGCCAGTCTGGCCGGTGTGAGCCGTATGCCGTTCCTGCATTACACCCAGGTGCTAAGCTTCTTTGACGACGGCACGGTCAAGTTCACACTGGACGCCAAGCGTAAGCCAGAGTTTACCAATTATCTCCCCCGTCTGGGCTATGAGATCCAGTCCCCGGTGGAGAATGACGGCTTTACCTACTTCGGTATGGGCCCCTACGAGTGCTACAACGATATGAATCGGCACGCCTCTATGGGGCTGTACAAGAGCGACACCGCAACCGAGTACGTCAACTACGTACGCCCCCAGGAACACGGCAATCACTACAACACCACCTACCTGGAGATGGATAACGGTCTGACCTTCCTCACCGACACCCAGTTTGAGTGCAACGTGTCCGCCTACGACATTCTGTCGTTGGACTACGCTCAGCACACCGACGAACTGGTAAAGAACGGTAAGACCAACATCCGCGTTGACTATAAGGACTCCGGTATCGGTTCTAACAGCTGCGGCCCCATCCTGCGAGAAGAATTCCAATTTTGTGAGATGGAACTGCACTTTGAGGTCTATATGCGTTAATTCCTATAAGCAACCGCCCTGTGCATTGGTAATGCACAGGGCGGTTTTTTCTATATCTTTTTCTGGCGGCTGAACTGTCCCGGTGAACAGTCAAAACGCCGACGGAACAGTCGGCTAAAATAATACACGTCGGAGAATCCCACCGTTTCCGCTACCTCGGTCACGCTCATATTGCCTGTTTCCAACAGACGGACCGCCGTGTTGAGCCGCAGGTCAATGAGATACTGCGTAGGGGTCGTGCCGTATACCGTGCGAAATCGGTTGCGAAACCACCGATCGCTGACTCCCGACTGCCGTATCCGTTCCGATATGTCCAGGTCCCGGCAGGTGTAATTTTCCAGCAAATATCGATGCACGTCTGCCACCATCTTCTTGGGACCGTAGGACAGATATCCTTGTTCCCGTTCCTGAGTGATCATCCCCAGAAGCTCATAGACCATCCCGATCACCGCATACCGACTACTGGTGGTCACGTCGTAATCCGTATACCGCCCCATGCGGCGAAACAGCGTCTCGTACCGGGGCTGACCGGTAGCATCAAACTGTACCGTTGACAGTTCCTCCGGCAGGGAAAAGGTAACGCACAGAGCGTGTCCCCTCTCCACACACTGCACCCGATAGGTGTCGTTGGGGTTGATCAAAAACACCGAGCCGGCCTTGACCGACACAACGCCAAAGTCAAAGGTATGATCGTAATGCCCGTCCACCTGATAGGACAGAATGTAGATACGTCGGGGCGTGTCGTTGCTCCAGGACATACGGTCGGATGCGTAGGTGTACACACTGCACAGTTCCATAGGACCACCTCCTGTGGATATTATAAAGTAAATAGAGCTGTTTCGTCAACAAAAAAGCCGATTTAAGGTAAAAACAGCCAAAAAATGTTCCGTTTTATACAAAACGAGAAGTTTTATGCATTGTTGTGATAAGCAAAAACCGATATGCTGTATATAGACTATGCGAAAGGGGTATGACCGCTATGTACGATCGTATACGCGACACACTCAACAACTATTACTTTAACCAGTTGCCGGGCATTGTAGAGAACGTCCGTCAGCGCGTGTTTGACCGGATGGACCGGTACGCCGCTGACCATCCCGATGCGGACGTATACACGCTCAAGGCCGCCCTGTATCGGGCCATCACCGACGAGATGCAACCGCAGGTGTTTGCCGATATTCCCTTCGCCTACGAAACCGGGTGCCTGCTGGCCTATTCGGACGGTTGGTTTAACCGAGGGGCCGTTCACGCTAATGGGTGGCTGTATCTACGCAACGAGCACCTGTTCCGGGACAGCGACCCTCAAATGCACGATCTGTACACAAGCCATATTTACTCCTATTTATACACCCAATGCGGTCCCTACGTGGATATGATGCATCTGGGGCTGCCCATGAAAAAACTGTTTACCGTCGGGCTTGGCGGTGTGATAGCCGAACTGGAAGAGGCGGCTGCGGATTGCGCCACCGAGGAGCAACAGGCGTTTATTGCCTGTGCCCGTGCCGGTGTTGACGCCCTACAGACCATCGCCCGTAAGCTGGCGGATACCGCCGCCGAACACGGGATGGAGCAACAGGCAGTTATGCTGAAAAAACTGGCCTGGGCACCGCCCGAGACCCTGCACGAGGGCTTACAGATGATGGCCTTTATCCGCAAAGCCCTCGGCGCTTTGGAGGGGATGGGATTCAGCTCCTTTGGCCGGGCGGACGTACTGCTGGCGCCGCTATACGAGCGTGACGTGGCGGCCGGCGTGACAGAGGAAGAGATGCTGGACCTTATCTCTCGGTTTCTGCTTATCTGGGACTGCACCCTTGACCGGCATCAAAAACTGAAACTGGGCAACGAATACGAACTGGAAAACACGCTGACTCTGGGCGGATGCGATGAAGAGGGCAACCCGGTATACAACGACGTGACCCGGCTGTTTATCACCGCACGGGATAACCTGTCCATCATCTATCCTAAGATGATGCTCCGCTACAGCGCTAACTCACCGGAAGAATACCTGCAACTCATCAGCCAATCATTGGTGAGAGGGCAGAATCTGAGCCTGTTTGAGAACGACGACGTGACCATTCCGGCCCTCATCGAGGCCGGCGTACAGGAAAAGGACGCCCGTAACTACGTGATCGGTGGTTGTTGGGATGCCTTGTTGCCGGACTTCGGCAACAAGTTTAGTGGCGAGTACGTTTGCCTGTTCCGCCCCTTTGAGTGGATGCTGCTCAACAACGTGGGTGCGTTCCAATCCAACCGTCTGCAGCCCTTTAATCTGTTGGACGCCCAATCCTTTGAGGAGGTGTACGACGGGTTTATGGGGCTTGTGGCGCAAACCTTACGGATGAAGGCGGATATCATGATCAAGGGGTCGCAGGTGTGGTCACAGGTCAACCCGGTATGCACCCTGTCGGCCCTGATGGAGCCCTGCATCCCCATGCGCAAGGATATGACAGCCGGAGGCATTCGCTATGCCCGGGAGAGTGCGTATTTTACCGGATTTGCCGAAACGGTGGACTCTCTCTACGCCATTAAGCGGCTCTGCTTTGACGAGAAGGTATGTACCTTAGAAGAAATCGTCCGTCAATGCCGAGAAAACTGGCCTGACGAAGCTCTGCGACAAAAAGCCCTTGCCCAGCCTTGTTACGGGGACGGTACGTCTGAGATGGCCGCCTTTGCCGGTCGGTATCACGACGACCTGTGCGCCCTGGTCCGCGCCCTGCCCACCGCCTACGGTGGTCAGTTCCGTGCCGGGTATAATATGTACACCGAAGTCATCTGGATGGGGCGGGAAACCGGCGCCTTCCCCAATGGCCGGCGAGCCGCTGAGCCGTTGAGCCAGGGAATCTCCCCGTCCCGATTGCAAAAAGAATGTTCCCTGTACGACCTGTTGGACGGTCTGCAACACATAGATTTTACAAAGACAGCCGGTAACGCTTCTATGACCGTGCAACTGCCGGCGGCCAAACTCACCACCGAAAAGATGGCGGCGCTATTGCGCGTGTTTGCCCAAAACGGTCTGCAGGCATTGCAGTTAAACTGCATCAACCGGGAGGATCTGTTGGCCGCCCAGAAAGACCCGGACAACTACCGGCATATCATCGTCCGTATCTGCGGCTTTTCCATCCCCTTTGTTCTGCTGACGCCGGAGTACCAAAACGAGTTTCTCACCAGAAACATGTCCCTGCTGTAATGCCTATGGAACTGACCATTTCCAACATCCAAACCGGCACCCTCCACGACGGACCGGGGGTACGCACCACCGTCTTTCTGGCTGGTTGTCCTCTGCGCTGTCTGTGGTGCCACAATCCGGAAACCCAGTCGATGGCACCCACCCTCACCTTTGATGTGCAAAAGTGCACCCATTGCGGTATCTGTGCCACCTGCCCCAGCGGTGTACATGCGTTTACACCCGAGCATACGATTGTGTGGGACAAATGTACCCGATGTGGTCAATGTGTGGCTGTCTGTCCACAAGGAGCCTTAGGGTTTTCATCCCGGGCACTTACGGTAGAGGAATACGATGCTCTGGTGAAGCGACAGGCCCGTCTTGTGGGAGATCAGGGCGGCATCACCTTCTCCGGCGGAGAGCCGTTACTGCAAGGAGAGAATCTACTCCACTTTTTAGAGCGCACCTCCTTACACACAGCCATAGAAACCTGCGGTTATGCCGACCAAGCGCTGTTTCGGGAGGTCATCGATGCAGTGGATTACGTGATGTTTGACCTAAAAATAGCCCACAGCGATACCCACCGGCTATATACCGGGGTACACAACCACCTTATATTGGACAATCTGGAGTGGTTGCGGCGTTGTGGCAAACCCTATCTCCTGCGCACGCCCCTCATACCCGGCATCACCGATACACAGGAAAATCTGACAGCTTTGGCCCATATCGTGGGGGACAGTCCCTGGGAAACACTACCGTACAACCCGTTGACCCCAGCCAAATACGACCGTATCGGTAGACCGTATATCTTATAAAAGCAAAGCCCCGGAACAAGATGGTCCGGGGCTTTGCTTTTTAGGTTTCCGCCCGGCGGCAACGGATGGCACCCCCGTCCACTGTCACCGCTATGGTATCCCCTTTTTGGTAGTGCCCCTCTAGCAATTGCTCCGCCAACACGTCCTCCACCCGGGTCTGCAACGCCCGTCGTAAAGGCCGGGCCCCGTATACCGGGTCATAGCCCTCCTTAGCGAGCAGAGAAGCCACCCCCTCATCCACCAGGCAACGGTAACCCAGGGCATCCATACGCTTTGTAAGCGCTTCTAACATCCGTTGAGCTATGGTTTCTACCTCTTGGGCGGTGAGGGAACGGAACACGATGATGTCATCTACCCGTCCCAACAACTCAGGGCGAAACAGTTTTTTTAGTTCCGCCATTGCCACCGACCGTCGGGTGGCGGCGGTGGTGGTTTCGTTACCGGAGGCAAACCCCACCTTGCCGTCTCCCACCATCTGTCGGGCACCCACGTTGGAGGTCATCACCACTAAGGCGTGACGAAAATGCGCCCGACGACCCCGGGCGTCGGTCACCTGTCCATCCTCCAGTATCTGCAACAAGAGATTAAACACATCCGGATGGGCCTTTTCGATCTCGTCAAACAACACCACGGAATAAGGACGGCGGCGTACCTGTTCTATGAGAAGCCCCCCTTCCTCGTATCCTACGTAACCGGGGGGCGATCCTATCAACCGGGAGACGGTGTGCTTCTCCATATACTCGGACATATCCAAACGGATAAGCGCTTTTTCATCCCCAAACAGGGTGGCGGACAGGGCCTTGCACAGCGCAGTCTTGCCCACCCCGGTGGGGCCCAAGAAGATGAAGGACCCACCGGGGCGGTCCGGGTCCTGCAACCCCACACGACTGCGGCGCACCGCCCGGGCAACCGCTGATACGGCTTCCTCCTGTCCCACCAAACGGCGGTGCAAGGCTTCTTCCAGATGGCGCAACCGTTCTTGCTCCTGTCGGGACAACTGTTCTACCGGTATACCGGTCCACATAGCGACTACCGCCTCCACATCGGCGGCCATCACCGACGCCGTAGGCGGCTCATCCGTTTCACACCACGGCTCCGCCACGGCCTGTAAGCGCTTACAAGGCGTAGATTCCTGATAAATCGTCGCCGCCCGGGCAACATCACCGGCGCGCAACGCATGACGGGTCTGCTCGGTCACATCCACCACGCCACCGGCTTCGTCTGTGGTCATACGCAGACGTACCCGTGCCGCCGCCTCGTCCATCAGGTCAATGGCTTTATCCGGCAGATGCCGGTCGGGTATATACCGCACCGCCAACTCCACCGCCCGTTCCATAGCTTCGTCCGTCAACTGTACCCGATGATGGTCCTCGTATCGATGGCGCAAAGAGCGTAATATGGTCAGCGTTTCCTCCCGATTGGGCTCCGCCACCGTTACCGGCTGAAAGCGACGTTCCAGAGCCGCATCCCGTTCAATATGTCGCCGATACTCCTCCACCGTGGTAGCACCGATAAGCTGTATTTCTCCCCTGGCCAACAAAGGCTTGAGAATGTTGGCAGCGTCTACGGCACCTTCGGCGGCGCCAGTGCCGATAAGGTTGTGTATCTCGTCAATAAACAGCAGTACGTCCCCGGCTTGCTGTACCTCTCGAATGGCGTTTTTGACCCGTTCCTCAAAGTCGCCACGGTACTTGGTACCAGCCACCATACCGGTCAGGTCCATAGCGATAAGTCGTTTGTTGCGCATGGACGGAGGGACTGTCCCGGCCACGATACGACCAGCCAATCCCTCTGCCACGGCGGTCTTGCCCACCCCCGGTTCCCCAATAAGGCAAGGATTGTTCTTGGTGCGGCGACAAAGTATCTGTATGGCACGATGAATCTCTTCGTCCCGACCCACCACCGGGTCCAGTTCTCCGGCGGCGGCCATACGAGTCAGGTCCTTTCCATACTGTTCCAAAAGCGGCGTTCGGGAGGAACGAAAACCGGACCGAGAAGCCTCGCTGTTGGGAGCACTATAGGCGGCAGACGCCCGGGTGAGATCGGTCAGCAGGTCCGCCGGACGCACCGCCATCTGCTGAAGCAATCGCACCGCCACACCCGTATCGTCCCGGAGTATAGCCGCCAGGATATGCTCCGTTCCGGCATAGCGCTGTTGTGCCATAGCCGCCTGGGCCAAGGCGTTTTCCATAGCGGATAACGCCCTAGGAGTAAAGTCATCCGGCGTCAGATTGCTGTGGGTGCCACCCGACTCCACCTCCATAATTTTACGGGCGTATTGCAGGGCAGTCACACCCCGAGAATTGAGCACCGTCGCAGCCACACCGGTACCTTCCCGTAACAGACCCAAAATCAGATGCTCGGTACCCACGTAGGTATGCCCCATCTCCCGGGCGGCGTGCATAGCCAGATTAAGAGCCGCCCCAGCCTTTTCGGTAAATCGCTTAAACCGATACATCTCCATCGCCTCCTTTTTAGCACCAACCGAGCGACGAGCCGCGTCCCCCGTCGAAATGGTCTCCCTAAAAATATAGGCGGATTATTGTCCCTTTATACATACACCCCTCAGCCTAATCGTGCATAGTATGACATTGTAAGGGGGTGAAACGGTATGTGTCTGCGTAATCTGTTTGGTGGTAACGATTGCACTTGGATCCTGTTTATCATCATCGTTCTCCTGCTCATCGACGACGGTTGTTACGATGGTAACACCGCCAACAACGGCAACGGCTGCGGTTGCGGCTGCTGCTAAACTCCAAAAAAGAGGTGGGATGCCAATCGGCATCCCACCTTGCTTTTGTTATTATTCGCTTAGCAGACGACGACATTCGCCGCACACGTTCTTGCCCTTAAAGGAACTCACGTCCCGGGCGTTGCCACAGAAAATACAGGCCGGCTGATATTTTTTGAGTATAATGGTGTTATCCTCCACAAAAATCTCCAGCGAGTCCTTCTCTTCAATCTGTAAGGTGCGGCGCAGTTCTATGGGCAGTACAACCCGTCCCAGACGGTCTATCTGTCGCACAATGCCGGTTGAGGTCATATATACCCCTCCTCTCTTCTTAATTATTGTAACAGAAGGGGCGATATTTGTCAAGATTTGGTATTTTTGGATGAAAAAAGCAGGTGTGACCAAGGTCACACCTGCTGACTGTACGATCGTTACTTATTATCGGTGCCACGACGATCAAACAGACGGGTGATCTCCGCCAGATCGTCGTCCTCCTCGCTGTTTTCGAAAGTTTCAAAGGGGTTGGACGCAGCAATGCGGCCGGCAGACGCCTGGGACTTGTAATCCGCCGTCAGGCCGGTGGCAATCACCGTCACCCGAACGGTATCGCCCATATCCTCGCTCAAGCAGTAACCCCAGATGACGTTGGCATCCGGATTGACCAGATTGCTCACCGTGCTGGTGGCCTTTTCCATCTCGTCGAAGTCAAAATCTTCGGGGGCGGCAATGTTGATCAGCACACCACGGGCACCTTCAATGGACGTCTCCAGCAAGGGGCTGTCCACCGCAGCCTTAGCGGCCAACTCAGCACGGTCCTGACCCTCAGCGCTACCCACACCCATGTGAGCGAAACCGGCATCCTTCATCACCGACAGCACGTCGGCAAAGTCCAGGTTGATATCGCCGGGCGTCTGGATAAGCTCGGAGATGCTCTGCACACCCTGGCGCAACACTTCGTCCGCCAGCTCAAAAGCGTTCTTCATAGTCAGTTTCTCGGGGGAGACCAAGCGGATACGGTCGTTGGGGATGACCACCAGGCTGTCCACGTGCTCACGCAGGGCGGCAATACCATCCTCTGCCTGCTCCATACGGCGCTTACCCTCAAAGCCAAAGGGCTTGGTAACGATACCCACCGTCAGGATGCCCATATCCCGGGCGATCTCCGCCACTACGGGAGCCGCACCGGTACCGGTGCCGCCGCCCATACCGGCGGTAACAAACACCATCTGAGCGCCCTGCAGGGCGGATACGATCTCGTCACGGCTCTCCTCGGCGGCCCGTTGACCACGCTCCGGGTTGCCGCCGGCGCCATGGCCGTGGGTCAACTTCTCGCCAATTTGAATCTTATGAGTGGCCAAAGACACATCCAAAACGGCGCTGTCGGTGTTGACCGCCAGAAACTCCACGCCACGCACCTGCGCACGCACCATACGGTTAACGGCATTACCTCCGCCACCGCCTACGCCGATGACCTTAATATTCACGTTGTTGCTCGGGACCGCTGCATCGATCTGCATCATATACTTGTCCTCCTATTTGTACGAGCTATACCCCCGTGGGAGTCTACTCCGCTTAATTAATATACTTCTATGTTATTTTATCACGGTATACCGTATATTGCAACAGCAAATTCGCAAATGTTGTGATTTTTTTGAAAAAAAGGCGCCCCGACACCCAATATGTGCCGGGGCTAACTTGTCTATATAGATACGTTACGCCGCCGTAGGCAGGGTGGTGCTGGTGGTGTTGGCAGTCCCAACGGCTTCGGTGGTGCCGTCCATTTCACCGGTGCCGTCAGCACCCTCTTCCGGTGTGGTGGCATCCGATTGCGGCTCGTCAGTACCCTGCAACTCCTCCAAGGACATAGGCGAGAATACCGCCCGGTCATTGGCGGCGTCCCCGTCGGCGTAGGAGCGCATATCCAACCGGCCGGTGGCCCCTTCACCGTTATTGTTCAGCAGGGTGGGTAAAATGCCCACCAACGCTTTTATCTGCAACGCAAGATTGCTCTCGTTGCCCAACACCACCTCAATCTGGTCTTTCCACATCAGGCGTATGTTGGTCTTTTCTCCCAGATGGATGCCGCTGACATCCGTCAGACCGTACTGACGGGCGGCGGCAAGTAACGTGGCGGTAACCCGTAAAGAGCGTTCATCCAGCAAGGGTCTGCCCACCGTTTCTTCCAACAAGGTTGCCTGTCGGATACGGGCAACGCCGGCCGGCAACGCCGTTTCATCGGTAATGAGTTCCAACGCCCGGTTGTTCTCCCCGACCACCAGATAGCCGGAGGGGGTTTCCACCACACCCATTACCGGGGTCTCTCGCACTTGAATACGGATGGTGGAGAAGGAAGCGTTGCCCACATCCACCGTGTCCAGATAGGGGAAGCGCGCCAGCAAAGCGTTGTGGGCCTCCACCTTGTTGATGACCAACAGGCTCTCCCCTACGTAGATACCGCTGGCGGCGATGATCTCCTCATCGGTGTACCGGGTATCCCCCTCCACCTCAATGGCCTTTACCGTCAACAGGGATGCGGCTTCTCCCTTATCCTTAGCAATACCGCCGGAAATACGCAGTACCACCAACGCAATCAACAACGCCACCAACAAGAGTGCCGTCAGCACGATGGTAATACGGATGATGCGCCGCCGGATGCGGCGTTTGCGCCGGGCCGCTTTACGGGCGGCCACCGGGTCGGTGGGCGTCGCAGACTGCCGGGGACGTTGCTGTTCCTTGCTCATACCATCCATTCCTTTACATACAATCTCGGTGTATACGGGCACCAAGGCCCGTCAATCTCTCAGAAAAATGCGCATACCCTCGGTCCAGGTGATGCAGGTCGTCTATTACCGTCTGTCCCGAGGCCCCCAAGGCGGCCACCACCAAGGCGGCACCGCCACGCAGGTCGGTGCAGGTTACCGGGGCACCTTGCAGGTGAGGAACACCGTCAATGACCGCCATACGGCCATCCACACGGATATGGG
>JAZRMD010000162.1:0-5954 GCA_045647285.1 Acutalibacteraceae bacterium | reverse complement strand
CCGGTTGACCGCATCAAAGTGCAACAGCACCCGTCCCCCCTCCCACGGCCGGGCAAACCGGGTGCGGTAGTGAAACCGGGTGCCCCGGGGGTAGGTGCGGCAGACACCGCTTAGGCGGCTTTCCGGCGCAAAGGGCACCAGAATACGCTGGTTATATTCCGGGACGTCCCCGGTACCAAAATCCCACTGCCCGTTCAGGCACAGGAAGGCATCCCTCTGCAATCGGGGACGGGGATGGACGTTCCACGGGACGGGGGGCATAGCCTCCCCCCACGGAGTCAACAGATGTTCAGGCATGGTCTTTCTCCTTCTTAAGACAACGGAAAATCACCGCCAACACGGCCCACAAGGCCACGCACACCACCAAGGCGGCCACAAAGATGCCCCGGTGAGGGATAAAGGACACGGTACCGTCGTTGCCCACCACCGTGGCCGCATCGGCCAGTACCGCCGCACCGATGGCCGGGCCCACCATACCGGGGATCAGCACCTGCCCCACGATACGCAGACCTTGGAACATTCCGGCTTTACGGTCCGGTATGTGTTCCCGGATGACCGCACCAAAGGCGGCCATACCGGACAGGTAGCCACTCATCATCAGCAGGGAGCCGATAAACACCGGTATCCGGTGGATAAACACCGCCAACAGACCAAACCCGGCCATCAGCAGCAGTACCGCCACCGTCACCGCCCGGCGAAAGCCGATGCGGTCGTACCACCGCCCGAAGAAAGCGGTAAACACCGACGCCAGAATCACCGCCGGGGCCATTATGAGCACGTAGTCGCTCATCCCCAGGCTGACCTCGTAGTACAGAATGAGGTAGGGCATAAATATCTGTATAGCAATACCAAACACCGCAAAGGCCACCAGATACAGGTACAGCATCCCGTTGTGCCGGATGACCGACGGGAAAAATCCGTACACGATATTGCGGAAAAACCGGGTGTTGTCGGGGGACTTGACCGCCGTTTCCCGAATAAGAAAGAGGCCGGACAGACCGATAAGGCAGACGGCCACGCCGATGATGAGGAAGATGGCGGTCCAGCTTTCCTGCTTGTTAAGGTCAAAGGCCATAAAGCCGCCAAACACCGCCAATATGGCCACCAAGGGCATCATGGCATTGATACCCTCTGCCGCACCCCGGTTGGTGCTGTCGGCGGCGTCGGTGAGCCACGCATTAAAGCACGCATCGTTGGCGGCGGAGCCAAAGAAGGTCATCAGGCAGTCCAGCAGGATCACCAGGGTCACGCACACCGCCGAGGCGGAAGCGGCCATAGGAAACAGCGCCCCCACCGTATCGGTACGGATAAAGGCAAAACTGATAATAGAGATACCCCACAGCAGATAGCCGCCGCAGATAAACCCTTTGCGCCGCCCTACCTTATCCGACAGGGCGCCGATGAGCAGGGTGGTGACGGTGGCCGCCACCGCCGATGCGCCCACCATCCGGGAAATGTCCGTGGCGGATGCACCAAACATCTTGTAGATAAACACGTTGAGATACATATTCTCCACCACCCAGGCTATCTGCCCGGTCAGGCTGAAGATCACCAACGCCCACCAGAATCGGGCGCCTTTTTGTGTACGCATAGTCATCCCTCATTTCTTGAGAATAGTTTACCATAGACGCCCTCTGTTTTTCAAGTCCCGGTAAAAAAAGGGACTTGCCTTACCTAGCCAACGGGTGTAAAATAGGTAAGGAAATGAGGTTGATACTATGACAAAGAAACGACGTAGAAATCACGCCCGGCGCCGCCGGGCGTTGTATACCGTTCTGCTCATCATAGCGGCATTGGGGCTGATGGTGGCCTTGCTGGCCGGCAGTCTGTTGCGGCAAGGGGAGGACCGGCACTCCGGTGAAGCGCCGGGGACCGAAAGCGTTCCCGTAGGCACCATTCACACCACTGCCACTACGACCACCACTACGACCGCCACCGGCACCACGACCACCACCGGCACCAAAACGGCCACCCCCACCCTACTCCAGTATTCCACCGAGGGGCGGTACGTACAGCCGAACGGGGCGGCGTGGAATCTGTTGCTGGTCAACGACTGGAATAAGATACCCGAAAATTACGAAAAAAACATTACCCTGGTGCCCGGGGGCAACCGCAACCAACAGGTGGACCGGCGTATGTTGGCATCCCTGGAGGCTCTGCTGGATGCCGGTGCCGCCCACGGTATCGACGTGCAATCCGGCTATCGCTCATCCGAGCTGCAGAGCACCCTCTACTGGCGGCAGGTCAATAACTATCTGAGTATGGGATACGACGAGATTCTCGCCCAACAGCAGGCCGGCGCGGTGGTCAAACGCCCCGGCCACAGCGAACACAACTGCGGTCTGGCGGTGGACCTGGGCGGTAGCGGCAACTTTAAATTGGAAGAGGACTTTGAACAGACCGCCGCTTTCCGCTGGTTGATCGAAAACTGCGCCGACTACGGGTTTATCCTGCGCTTCCCCAAGGGCAAGGAGAACGACACCGGCGTTATCTACGAGCCGTGGCACTACCGCTACGTGGGGGTAGAAGCCGCCCGGACCATTATGGATAACAACCTATGTCTGGAGGAATATCTGGAACAGACCAAGCAATAAGGAGTTCCCCTATGCTGTTTCGAAAAAGTTTACACGCCGCATCTTTCTCCCTCCCCCCGTGGGTGGGGGCGGCCTTTGCCGTGGCCGGGGCGGCCCTGACGGCGGTGGGGGTGACCTGCGGTATCCTGTGGTACCTTAACACCCCCTCGGACGGTGTGCCCACCGACGGGAGCGTACCGGTATCCGTCCCCACCTCATCGGTGGCGGATACAACCACCACGACGACAACCACGACCGCCCCGACGGATACCACCACTACAACCACGACCACGACCAAGCGTAAGACCACCACGACCACCCGGCGCACCACCCAGCCGTCGGTGAAGCCCCCGGTGACCAAAGTAGAAAGTCCCGACGGCGCTCAAGACCCCCAAAAGACCACCGCCACCACCACCCGGGCCACCGCCGTGCACAATGGCTATCAGCCGGTGCGACCCGACCGGGTAAGTCTGCCCGACCTGCCCCATCTGTACGGCTCCACCGGACGACTGGTGGGTATCGACGTATCCCGGCAGAACGGGGTCATCGACTGGAATGCGGTCAAGCAGGCCGGCATCGGGTTTGCCATTATTCGGTGCGGCTACCGCACCACCGAGGGCGGTCAGGTGTATAAGGACGCCCATTTTGAGCAGAATGTGACCGGCGCACTGGAGGCCGGCATCCCGGTGGGGGTATACTTTTATTCCGCCGCCGTCAACCGGACGGAAGCCTTGGAAGAAGCCGCCTTTGTGCTGGAAGTGATCAAGGACTACCCCATTACCTGGCCCATCGGCTACGATTACGAGGAGTTCCGCAACGATCGTAACCGTGACACCACCGGTAAGACCGCCACCGATAACGCCATCGCCTTTATGGATTACGTGGCCCAGTACGGATATACCCCTATGGTGTACAGCAGCCGGAATATGCTCCGGGACGACTTTGAGACCGGGCGGTTGAGCGCCTACCGGGTGTGGATGGCCCAGTATGCGGAACTGTCCGTCAAGAAGTATGACGGCGCCCACGCTATATGGCAATGCTGCAGCGACGGGTTGGTGCCCGGCATTGACACCCACGTGGATATCAACATTGCCTACGAGGACCTGTCCAAGCCCCACCAAGCCTACCTGTCCCCCACCGTGCCGGAAACCTTCTCCGGGTTTACCTTTGCCCCCCGGTGGGATACGGTGCAGTTGACCCAAGATTTTCGTCTGCGCACCACCCCCTATATACAGACGCCCAACATCTACGCCACCGGCACCAAGGGAATGACCCTCATCCGTACCGGATTGGATGACAATAAGGGCTGGTCCCGGGTGCTGTACGGGGACATTACCCTGTACGTGCGCAACGACGGTATTGCGTACGTGGGGACAGCGCCCCCTACCACGACCACCACAACTACAACAACGACAACCACGACGACAGCCACCACAACGGCCACCACGACCGTTTCGCCGCCGGAGGAGTTGCTTCCCCCACCGGTATCGGATGGGTAAAATTTGCAAAAAAACTTGACAAATAGGCGCTCTTCCCATAAAATCTAAGGGAGGGCACCTTTGGGTTGCTCCAACACACGCCCGTACGCTGTCCCGGCATACGGAGTTTAGCGGAAGGATGAATGGGTTATGGTATTAGAAAAGCTGAAAGAGATCTTAAGCGCACAGTTTGAGGTTGAGGCGGACACCATTACGGCGGACACCAACATCGTAGAGGACCTGGGCGCCGATTCCCTTGACCTGGTGGATATGCTCATGTCCCTGGAGGACGAATTCCAGATTGGCGAAGTACCGGACGAGATGGTGGAAAAGATCCGCACCGTGGGTCAGCTGGTTACCTACATTGAAGAAAATATGTGAGCCGGCTGCTGCCGTCACACAGGGGCAGAGGAAACTCTGCCCCCTATTTTTATCAAATGACTTAAGGAGGTGTATCCCGTGACCGTCGTTGCCATGACTGCCGCCCATATCCCGGCTATTGCGGCGTTGGAAACCGTCTGTTTTTCCACCCCCTGGTCGGCCGCTTCTTTGCAGGAAGAACTGCACAATCCCCCGGCCGTATTCCGGGTAGCGGTGGACGAACAGGAACGGGTGTTGGGATACGTGGGGATGCACCATCTGGCGGACGAGGGGTACATCACCAACGTGGCGGTGCAGCCCACCGCCCGGCGGCAAGGAGTGGCCAAGGCGCTGATGACCGCCTTGGCGGATTACGGACGAAAAAAAGGTCTTGCCCGTATCACCCTGGAGGTCCGTGCCGGGAACGCCCCGGCCATCGCCCTATACGAACGGTTGGGATACGTGTGCGACGGGGTGCGCCCCCGGTTCTACCGGCAACCCACCGAGGATGCGAAGATCTATTCGCTGTATTTCTAAACAATCGGAGCGTGTACGCTATGCTATTATTGGGTATTGAATCTTCCTGTGACGAAACGGCGGCGGCCGTGGTCCGGGACGGACGGCAGGTGCTGTCCAACGTGATCGCCTCCCAGGTGGAGGAGCACCGGCTGTACGGCGGTGTGGTACCGGAGATCGCCAGCCGCCGCCATGCGGAGGCCATCAGCGGCGTGGTGCGCCGGGCGCTTAACGAAGCCGGTGTCACCATGGACCAGATAGACGGCATCGCCGTCACCTATGCGCCGGGACTTATCGGTGCCCTGCTGGTGGGTGTGAGCTTTGCAAAAGGACTGGCTATGGCCACCGGCAAACCGTTGGTGCCGGTACACCATCTGCGCTCCCATATTGCCGCCAACTATCTGGCTCATCCGGACCTTAAGCCTCCCTTTCTGTGTCTGGTGGTGTCCGGAGGACACAGCCATATTGTGAAGGTGGAGGATTACACCCGGTTTACGGTCATTGGCCGGACCCGGGACGATGCGGCCGGCGAGTGCTACGACAAGGCCGCTCGGGCCATGGGTATGCCCTATCCCGGCGGCGTGGCGCTGGACCGTCTGGCCGCCGAGGGCAACCCGGACGCCTACGCCCTGCCCCGGCCCCACGTGGAGGGGAGCCGGTACGACTTTAGTTTTTCCGGTCTTAAGACGGCGGTTATTAACCGTCTGCACAACGCCGAGCAGAAGGGGGAAACCATCTGCAAGGCCGACCTGTGTGCCTCCTTTCAGGCCACCGCTACAGGTATGCTGACCGACAACACCATGCTGGCCGCCGAGGAACTGGGTATGTCCACCGTCGTGCTGGCCGGTGGCGTGTCCGCCAACTCCGGTCTGCGTAGCCGGATGGAGGAGGCCTGCCGTCAGCGTGGATACGTCCTGTACGCACCCCCTCTGCCCCTGTGCGGCGACAACGCCGCCATGGTGGCGGCCCAAGGCTACTACGAGCTGCAGGCCGGACGCACCGCCGGACCGGACCTCAATGCCGTGGC
>JAZRMD010000161.1:0-3246 GCA_045647285.1 Acutalibacteraceae bacterium | reverse complement strand
GGATCAATCTTGGAATAGTTATGAGCGATACTGCCCACCACTACTACGCGACCGCCCACCGCCGCCATCGGCGTGAGCAACCGCTCGGTGAGGACGTAAGGCGACAGACAGTTAATCTGAAACACGTTGTCGTAACCGGTGGTGCAGGTGTGCCGGGGGATGGCGTATGCACCGGCATTGAGTACGAGCGCATCGATCTCCAACTCTTCCAGGCGGTCACAGGCTGTGCGCACTGCGGCCATATCCTCCATATCCACGGGAATACGGGCAATCTCCGCCCCCGGATACGCCGTTTTCAGAGTGGCGTGCAGAACCGCCGCCTTATCCGGATTGCGGTCCAACAACACCAAAGAAGCGCCCAGCGCAGCCAGATACTGGCACAGCGCCGTACCCAGACCACCGGTAGACCCGGTAATGGCGATACGCTTACCCACCAGGGACGCCGTATTCTGTTGTAACCATCGCCGGTATTGCATAAAAACGCTCCTTATGAAACAAACGGACGCTGGGCGTCCGTTTGTCCTGTGTTATTTAATGCCGTTAGCCGATTTCCATTCAATATAATCGTCGTAGGTCATCATCTTATCCAGCAGTTTGCCGTCTTTGACCTCCATAATGCGGTTGGCCACCGTCTGGATAAACTGGTGGTCGTAGGAGGAGAACAGAACGTTGCCGGGGAAGGCTTCCAGGCCGTTGTTGACCGCCGTGATGGATTCCAGGTCCAGGTGGTTGGTGGGCTGGTCCAGCACCAACACGTTGGAGCCGTACATCATCATACGGGAGAGCATACACCGGACCTTTTCGCCACCGGACAGCACCTTTACCGGCTTGAGCACGTCGTCACCGGAGAAGAGCATCTTGCCCAGAAAACCACGCAGATAGGTTTCCGTATTGTCGGCGGAATACTGGTTGAGCCATTGCAGCAGATTCATATCGTTGCCATCAAAGAAGGCGGAATTGTCCTTGGGGAAGTAAGACAGGCTGGTGGTGCCGCCCCACTTGTAGGTGCCCTCATCCGGCTCCAGTTCGCCGGTAATGATGCGGAACAGGGTGGTGGTAGCTATCTCATCCTGACCCACAAAGGCAATCTTGTCGCCCTTGTTGACCCGGAAAGAGATGTTGTCCAGCACCTTGACGCCATCCACCGTCTTGGACAGCCCTTCCACCGCCAGAATTTCCTTGCCGGCTTCCCGATCCATAGAGAAGCCCACAAAAGGATAGCGGCGAGAGGACGCCGGCATTTCTTCCACCGTCAGTTTCTCCAGCAGTTTACGGCGAGAGGTGGCCTGACGGGACTTGGACTTGTTGGCGGAGAAACGCTGAATAAAGTTCTGCAGTTCCTTAATCTTTTCTTCATTCTTCTTGTTCTGCTCACGCATGACACGCTGAATGAGCTGACTGGACTCGTACCAGAAGTCGTAGTTACCCACGTAAATACGGATCTGGTTATAGTCCACGTCCACGATATGGGTACACACGTTGTTGAGGAAGTGACGGTCGTGGGATACCACGATAACCGTACCGTCGTAGTCCATCAAAAAATCTTCCAGCCAACGGATGGAGTCAATATCCAGGTGGTTGGTGGGCTCATCCAACAGGATGATGTCCGGATGGCCGAACAGGGCCCGGGCCAACAGGATCTTGACCTTCTGCTTGTCGGCCAGGGTGGACATCTCGTCGTACAGGAGAGAATCGTCCATACCCAGACCCTGCAGTATCTGGCCGGCTTCGGTTTCTGCTTCCCAGCCGTTCATCTCCGCAAATTCGCCTTCCAACTGGGCGGCCAATTCGCCGTCCTCATCGGAAAAGTCCTCCTTGGCGTACAGAGCGTCCTTCTGCTTCATAATCTCGTACAGACGGGGGTTGCCCTGAATGATGGTGTCCAACACGGTAAACTCATCATACGCATAGTGGTCCTGCTTGAGCACCGACATACGGGTACGGGGGTCAATGATGACCTCACCAGAGGTGGGCTCCAAGTCCCCGGACAGCATACGCAGGAAGGTAGACTTACCGGCGCCGTTAGCACCGATAACGCCGTAACAGTTGCCCCCCACGAACTTAAGGTCCACATGCTTAAACAGGTCCTGACCGCCAAAGTTAATACCAAGGTCGGATACGGTAATCATAGTAAAATCCCTCCACAGGTTTATTGCACATACCTGTATAGTGTAGCAGAATCTAACGAATAATGCAACCTTTTTAGTAAAAAAAGACGGACAGGTAAAACCCGTCCGTCTTTTGTTGTCTTTTTATTTGAGCAGTTGCTCCACGGCGTCCACAGCGCCCACCAGTTCGTCGCAAACCACCCGTTCGATCTCGCCGCTGTCACACAGCGCGGCCACCTGCGCATCCATAGGCAAACGGGCCAGTATCGGCAGACCCAGTTCCAGAGCCGCCGCTTCCAGCGCCTTGCCGTCGCCAAAGAGAGGAATCTCCTTGCCGCAGTCGGGGCACCGAACGTAGCTCATATTCTCCACAAAGCCCAGTACCGGCACGCCCAGCATAGAAGCCATTCGCTGGGCCTTGCCTACCACCATCTGCACCAAGGACTGAGGGGTGGTCACGATAACGTTACCGTCCAGAGGAATGCTCTGGTACACGGTCAGCGGCACGTCGCCCGTTCCGGGAGGCATATCAATAAACAGCACGTCCAGTTCGCCCCAGACCACGTCGGTCCAGAACTGGGTCACCGCACCGGCTACCACCGGACCACGCCAGACCACCGGCTGATTTTCGTCTTCCAACAGCAGGTTGATGGACATCACCTTAATGTTGTCCATATGCCCTTCCTGGGGCAGAATGCCCAGTTCATTAGCCAACGCACGCTGGTGTATGCCAAAGGCCTTGGGAATGGACGGACCGGTAATATCCGCATCCAGAATGCCCACTTTATAGCCTCGACGGGCCATCATCACCGCCAACATAGCGGTAACGGAGGATTTACCCACGCCGCCCTTACCACTGCTGACCGCCACCACCTTGCGGATGGTGCTGTACTGGTTGAGCTTGGCGCGCAGGTCCTGCTTGTCGCACTTCTGACTGCAACTGCTGCAATCGTGATTACATTCGCTCATATTGATAACTCCTTTAATTTGGTTTACAGTTTGCTCTCATCATAAACAGCACGCACGCCACCGATAAACTTAGGCCGGGTACGGGCGGCCAACAGTATAGCCTCCCCTATCTGCCGGGTAGCCAGACGGACCGGCACGGCCACCGGACGCAGGTGCATCCCTATGAGGG
>JAZRMD010000160.1:0-3760 GCA_045647285.1 Acutalibacteraceae bacterium | reverse complement strand
CATTACCCGTTTAGGGGTTAGTCAAACCACCGGTTGAACCGGTGATTATGATTTGTGCATATCCACCGGCATACCGGCGCATACTACCAGCAAAGAGAAATGGGAGGGATACGCTATGGATGAACGGCCCATCCGCTTTACCAGCCGGGACCGGCTGTTACGGGCGTGGCAAAATTCGATGGAACTGGTCCGGGATTTTCAACTGTACGCCGGTGAAGAGCAACACACCAACGACACCCGTGCCCTGTTCCGGGAACTGGCAGAGGAAGAGTGCATGCACGCCGCCCGACTCCGGGAACAATTGCATCGCTACGATGGATAAAAGCAAAAAACCGACCGGGCGGTCGGTTTTTTATTATTTATGAATCTTTCCTTCCCGGAACTGGGTGGCAAACCATACCTGGGGCAAGGTGAACTCCCGGCCGTTCAGGTATTCCAGTTCCTCTGCCGGGGAGGTAAAAGCAAACCGCAACCGGTAGGAACACAAGGCTTGCTTATCAAACCCCGTGCCCTTGTTGATGGCGTTGGTACCGTACTTACCATCCCCCAGCAAGGGGTGGCCGATACTAGCCATATGGGCGCGAATCTGGTGGGTGCGCCCGGTGAGCAGATGAATCTCCAACAGGCTCAGTCCGTCCCGTTCCTCCAGTACCCGGTACCGGGTGCGGATAGTCCGGGCACCCTGTCGGGCAGTATCGGATACGTACACCCGGTTCTGCGCCTCGTTCTTTTCCAGATACCCCTCCAGCGTATCCTCCTGTCGGGGCATACGTCCGTGGACGATGCACAGATAATACTTTTCAATCTCCCGGTTTTTGAGCTTATCGTTGAGGATGCGTAAGGCCGCCGCCGTCTTGGCGGCAATGACGATGCCGGCGGTGTTGCGGTCGATCCGGTTAACCAACGCCGGAGCGAAGCTCTGCTCATTGGCCGGGTCGTAGACGCCCTTTTCGTACAGATAGCGTTGCACCCGGGCAATCAGCGTATCCCCGAACTCCTTATTGTCCGGATGTACCAGCAACCCGACCTTTTTATTGAGCAACAGTACGTGGTCGTCCTCGTATACGATATCCAACTGCCGGGACGCTCGAAGAAAGTCGTATGCCGGGGCGGTTATCTCCAACACGTCGTCCGGCAAAAACAGGCTGATAACGTCCCCGGCTGTCAGGCGGTCGGCGCTGTCACACCGTTTGCCGTTGAGGCGGATATCCTTCTTGCGGATGGCCTTGTACAGCAAGGGCATGGGCAAATGCCGATAGGTCTTGGTTAAAAACTTATCCAACCGTTGACCGGCGTCATTTTCTTTTACGGTGAGGGTGGTTTTCATAGGTCCTCCTGTTTACTTTTGAAAAAAAGTATGGTACAATGAAAGCATTATAGGACAAAGGAGTGATCTGCATGTCGGACAAGAAATCCTCCGTATCCCACGACGGGCACCGACAGCGGATGAAAGAACGATTTTTACGGGACAGTCTGGAAGGGTTTCAGGACCACGAGGCGCTGGAGATGCTATTGTTCTATGCTCTGCCCTACAAGGACACCAATGCGCTGGGACACGCCCTGGTCGATAAGTTCGGCAATTTTAATCAGGTGTTGGACGCCAACTACGCTGACCTAATGAAGGTGCCGGGAATGACGCCCCACGTAGCCATCTTCCTCTCCCTATGCAGTCAGACCGCCCACCGCTATATGCGTAAGGCTTACGATATGGGAGAATTGTTGTTTCACACCGACCAACTGGCCAAGATCGCACAATCCGCCTTTGTGGGCAAAAAGGTGGAATCGGTTATCCTCATCTCGATGGATAACAAGCGAAAACTGCTCAACGTGACCCGGGTGTTTGAGGGGAGCGTCAACTCCGCCCAGTTTAACTTCCGTATGGCGGTGCAACAGGCGTTGCAGGATAACGCCACCCAGGTGGTTCTGGCCCACAATCACCCCAACGGTCTGTGCTTTCCGTCCGCCAGCGACCTACAGACCACCCGGCGGTTTGCCGAGGTGTTGGACCTGATGGGCATCACCTTGGTGGACCACTTGATCGTGGCCGAGGGGGATTGCGTATCCATGGCCGATTCCGGTCCCTATGCGGCGTATCTGGACCTCAAGACCCCTCTGCCGTCCGTTCTCAGCGTGGCGGACCAATGACAGTATACCACGACTGGTTTCCTTTTTCAACCGGCAGACCATCTTTTCTTTGTGAGGCGAGTTTATGCGGGCTTTTCGTCATTTCCGCACCATTACCCGGCACCGCCATCAGGTGATCATCCATTGCTTTAAGGCCGGCATCGGGTGGCAGGGGTTACGGCACGACCTGTCCAAATATCTGCCGGCAGAATTTATGGCCGGCGCCCGATATTATCAAGGTACTCGGAGTCCCAACGAGGTGGAACGGGAGATATACGGCTACTCCCCGGCCTGGCTTCACCACAAGGGGCGCAACCGCCACCACTTTGAGTATTGGACGGACTACAACCCCCAGACCAAGACCATAGAGCCGGTCAAGATGCCCTTGCGGTATGTGGCCGAGATGTTCTGCGACCGGGTGGCCGCCAGCAAGATCTATCAGGGGGACCGCTACCACCCCCAACATCCGCTGGACTACTACCTGCGGGGCAAACCCCGGCGGCGTATCCACCCCGACACCGCCGACCTGCTGGAAGGTTGGCTGACCCTGTTGGCTCAACAGGGAGAGGAGGCGGCGTTTGCCGCTATCCGGGACAAGCTTCGCGCCGGTCAGGAATACTAAAAGACAGGCGCCGTGCCTGTCTTTTTTGCATTGTCCGTTAAACGACACATCGCCTATGCTATACTAGGCTCAAAAGGAGGTTTGCGTATGCTGCACATACTGTTGGGGCGCTCGGGAAGCGGCAAGACCCAATACGTTCTGGATACCCTGCGGCGTCTTGCCGACGGGGATAGGCCGGTGATCCTGCTGGTGCCGGAGCAACATTCCTTCGAAAACGAACGGGCCATGCTGGAAACCTTGACCCCGGAACAGACCCATCGGGTGAAAGCGCTGAGTTTTACCCGGCTGGCACAACGGGTGTTCTTAGAGATCGGCGTTCCGGCCGGCGGTATGCTGGACGAAGGAAGCCGGGCGCTGATGATGAGCCGAGCGCTGGAAATGGCCGCCGCCACCGCCGAGGACCGGGGGGAGACCCTGTTGGGTATTGCTCCCCGGCAGGTAACGGACGTGGCCTTTGTGGGAGAAATGCTGACCCTGCTGGACGAGATAAAGCAATGCGCCGTACCGCTGCAGACCTTGGAACAGGTGGGGGACGCCCTGACCGACGCCACCGCCGCCGAGGATGCGCTCAAGCACAAGACCACCGGCCTGTACCGGGTGTTTTCCGTGTACGAGGGATTGGTGGCGGACAGCGGTATGGACAGCGCCGATCTGCTGACCCGGCTGTACGAACATCTGGGCGAAAGTACGCTATTAAAAGACGCCGTCCTGCTGGTGGACGGATTTAAGGGATTTACGGCACAGGAACTGCGTGTGCTGGAAGGTCTGCTGACCCAAGGGGCGGATATGACCGTGGCCCTGAGTACCGACACCCCCGGCGTGGCCCACCAGAGCCGGTGCCCGGCAGACAATCACCGGGAATACGCCCTCTTTTCCCCCGTGACCCGGACGGACAACGCTCTGCAGGAGATGGCCGACCGGCACCACGTAGAGGTCACTTACACCCTGTTGGAACAAAACCGCCGAGCCGAGTCCCAAAATAATAGCTGCGCCCGCCAAGATAAATACAAACGT
>JAZRMD010000159.1:0-4562 GCA_045647285.1 Acutalibacteraceae bacterium | reverse complement strand
CGTACCGACTCACAGGATGTGGATTTTGCCACCCGTCGGGCCGCCAGTCAGGTGTACGGTAACGCCAAGCGGCGATTGATGTTTTCTCTGTACGAACTGTTTTCCCGGGAGCAGGGGGTGTCGTTGGCGGTGGTGCATCCGGGTATCACCTTCACCAACATTACAGCCCATTATCCGCCGTGGTTGTTTGCTGTCATCAAGCATCCCATAAAATGGGTGTTTATGCCGGTTCGTAAAGCCGCCCTCAGCCTGCTTAGAGGTCTGTTTGACCCCTGCGGTTACCATCAATGGATCGGGCCGTGGCTGTTCTCCGTATGGGGTATGCCGGTCAAGCGCCGTTTGCGCACCGTCAGTCGGGAGGAAAGCCGCCGTATAGGACACCAAGCGGAAGATATGTGGAAAAGGCTATAAACAAAGGCCGTCTACCCCATGGGGCAGACGGGCTTTTGCTATGCGGTTTTACTCCAGTTCAAAGGCGCCGGTATACAGTTGATAGTAGGTGCCTCTTTGGGCCAACAGGGTCTGGTGGTCACCCCGTTCAATGATGCGACCGTGGTCCAGTACCATAATGACGTCGCTGTTTTTGACGGTGGACAGCCGGTGGGCGATAACGAACACGGTACGCCCCTCCATCAACTTATCCATACCCCGTTGCACGATGGCTTCGGTACGGGTATCAATGGAGGAGGTGGCCTCGTCCAGTATCATCACCGGCGGATCCGCTACCGCCGCCCGGGCGATGGCGATGAGCTGCCGTTGCCCTTGGGACAGGTTGGATCCGTTGTTGGTCAGGGGAGTGTTGTAGCCTTGGGGCAGACGGGTGATAAAGTCGTCGGCACCCACCAGTTGGGCGGCTTGGCGACATTCCTCATCGGTAGCGTCCAACTTGCCGTAGCGGATGTTATCCATTACAGTGCCGGTAAACAGGTTGGTCTCCTGCAATACGATGCCCAGAGAACGGCGCAGGTCGGACTTGCGTATCTTGTTGATGTTGATACCGTCGTACCGTACCTTACCGTCGTCGATGTCGTAGAACCGGTTGATTAGGTTGGTGATGGTGGTCTTGCCGGCACCGGTAGCCCCCACAAAGGCCACCTTCTGCCCCGGCTCGGCGTATACGGACACGCCGTGGAGCACCGGTTTGCCTTCTTCATAGGCAAAGTCCACCTCGGTGAGTCGCACGTCCCCCTGCAGTAAGGTGTAGGTGACGGTGCCGTCCCCGTGGGGGTGCTTCCACGCCCAGGTGCCGGTACGGGTGGCGCTTTCGGTCAGGGTGCCGTCCGGCTGTACCGTGGCGTGGACCAGCGTCACGTACCCGTCGTCCGCTTCCGGCTCCCGGTCCATCAGGTCAAAGATACGCTGTGCACCGGCCATAGCCATAACAATGGAGTTGACCTGCTGAGATACCTGGTTGACGTTACCGGTAAACTGCTTGGTCATATTGAGGAAGGGAATGACCATATCAATGGAGAAAGCCAGTCCCGAAAGGCTCACGTTGGGGAATCCGGTGATGAGGAACAGGCCGCCCATCATGGCGCTGATCACATACAGTACGTTACCGATGTTCATAATGATGGGCCCCAGAGAGTTGGCGTAGGCGTGGGCCCGATAACTGTCCTCGCACAGTTCCTCGTTGATGGCGTCAAAGTCTTGGTTGACGGCATCTTCCCGACAGAACACCTTAATGACCTTCTGCCCGTTCATCATCTCCTGCACGTATCCCTCGGCCTTGCCGATGGACTGTTGTTGCCGGACAAAGTACTTGGCGCTGCCGCCGCCGATAATCTTGGTGACCAGGAACATAGCCACCACGCCCAATAACACAATAAGGGTCATCCACACGCTGTACCACAGCATAATAAACAGGACGGTGGTGACGATGATACCGGACTGTAGCAGACTGGGCAGGGCTTGGGACACCAACTGACGCAGGGTATCAATGTCGTTGGTGTAATGGCTCATAATATCGCCGTGCTTGTTGGTGTCAAAGTACCGGATGGGCAGATTCTGCATCCCGTCAAACATGGCGCAGCGCATCTTGCTCAAAAATCCTTGGGTAATGTACGCCATCAATTGGGTGTGGATGGTGATCGCCACCACCGACGACACGTACAGGATGATGAGGATGACAATCAGCGGCAGTATCTCCGTCCGGGCGACTTCCCAGGAGAGGGTGCCGTTTTGAAGACAGTCGGTGACCACCGCCAACACCTTTTGGGTGAAGATGGAGGGGATGGAGGACACGGCGGCGGAGAATACGATGCACAGCACCGCTATAGGCAGGAGGACGGGATAGGCCTTAAACAGCATACGCAGTACCCGTAGCAATACCGGTACGGCGGCCTTGGGAGGTATAGGTTTCTTATTCACAGTCCTCACCTCCGTGGGTTTGTTGGGTGTACACTTCGCGGTAGATGGGGCTCTCCTGTAACAGGGTATCGTGGGTGCCCATGGCGGCGATGCGCCCGTTATCCATCACCAGTATGAGGTCGGCGTCCTGTACCGACGCCACCCGTTGAGCAATGATGATCTTGGTGGTCTCGGGAATGTAGGAGGCAAACCCGGCCCGGATCAAGGCGTCCGTCTTGGTATCCACCGCGCTGGTGGAGTCGTCCAGTATGAGTATCTTCGGCTTTTTAAGCAAGGCCCGGGCGATGCACAGCCGTTGTTTCTGACCGCCGGACACGTTGGTACCCCCTTGCTCAATGTGGGTATCGTACCCGTCGGGGAACGCACGGATAAACTCATCTGCCTGTGCTAACTTACAGGCTTCCACCAGTTCTTCGTCGGTGGCGTTTTCGTTACCCCAGCGCAGGTTGTCCTTAATGGTGCCGGAGAAGAGCAGATTCTTTTGCAGTACCATGGCTACCGCATCTCGCAGGGTGTCCATAGCGTAGTCACGCACGTCCACACCGCCCACCCGGACAGCACCCTCGGTTACGTCGTACAGCCGGGGGATGAGCTGCACCAAGGTGGACTTGCTGGACCCGGTGCCGCCCAGAATGCCTACCGTCATACCGGACCGGATGTGCAGGTCTACCTGGGCCAAGGCATCCTTTTCGGCTTCGGCGGCGTACTTAAAGCGTACGTTGTCAAAGTCGATGGACCCGTCCCGTACGGTGGTGACCGGGTCAGCCGGGTCCTGCAGGGCAGGAGATTCCGCCAACACCTCGGCAATACGTTTGATGGATTCGGATGAGATGGTCAGCATCACGTAGATCATGGACAGCATCATCAACTGGATGAGTATCTGCATACCATAGGTGAGCATAGCGGTGATCTGCCCCACGTCCACCAAGGTGCCGCCGGATTCAACAATCATCTTAGAACCAACCAGCAGGATAAACACCAGGTTAAAGTACACGCAAGCCTGCATCAGAGGACTGTTAAAAGCCACAATGCGCTCCGCCTTGGTGAAGTCCGCACAGATATCCTCGGATGCGGTATGAAACTTGGCTTTTTCGTGGTTTTCACGGGAAAAACCTTTGACCACGCGCATACCCCGTACGTTTTCTTCAATGGACTCATTGAGCCGGTCGTACTTCTTAAACACCCGACGGAACGCCGGCATGGCAAACCGGGCCACCAACAGCAATCCGGCCACCAGTACCGGCACCACCACCACGAAGCAGGCGGCTAACGCACCGCCCATAATGTAGGCCATCACGATGGAGAACACCAGCATCAGCGGTGCTCGGGATGCGGTACGGATGGTCATCAGAAACGCCATCTGCACGTTGGTCACGTCGGTGGTCATACGGGTGACCAGCGATGAGGTGGAAAACTTGTCGATGTTATGAAAGGAGAAGGTCTGTACCTTGTGGAACACGTCGCCCCGCAGATTTTTGGCAAATCCGGCTGCCGCCCGGGCGCTGATAAATCCGGCACCGCCGCCACAGCACAGGGACAGCAGAGCCATACCAATCAGCAGCAGGCCGGTCTGCACCACGACGCTCATATCGGTGCCGTCTTTAATTTTGTTGATAAGGTCGGCGGTGATAAAGGGGATAAGACACTCAATGACCACTTCCAACACCATAATGAGAAGGGTCAGCAAGGCGTGCTTCTTATATTCCCGTACACAGCCCAACAATCGCTTTACCATAGGTCGCTTCCTTTCCGGAAAATGAATTAAAACTATTATAATAACTTTCTTATTTTAAGTCAATGTTCCGTTAAAAAATTCAAAGATTGTTAAGAAAAAGCCAGGGGCGAAACGGGTAATCCGTTTCGCCCCTTATTATACGCTTCTTTGCTATCAGAAACCAAAGTACGCCTTGGCGTTGTTGTAGGAGATGCCTTCTACCAATTCACCAAGGGTGGCCATATCCGCCGGGTATTCGCCGTTTTCCACCCATCCGCCGATGAGGTTGCATAGGATACGGCGGAAATACTCGTGACGGGTATAGGACAGGAAGGAACGGGAGTCGGTCAGCATACCGATGAAGTTGCCCAACAGGGACAGGTTGGCCAGGTCGGTAAGCTGCTGCTCCATACCGGTCTTGTTGTCGTTAAACCACCAGGCGGAGCCGTGCTGGATCTTGCCGGCGGCGCCGGTGCCT
>JAZRMD010000158.1:0-7256 GCA_045647285.1 Acutalibacteraceae bacterium | reverse complement strand
CCACAGGTCCAGGAAGGGAACGTTCCACTTGTCACAGATGGCCATCTGCATATTGAAATAGTCCGCCTGAACACGGCCCTCGTTGGTCACACGAACGCCGTTGGTGATGCCGCCGTAGGCGGACAGAGGGGTCTGGTAGGTCACGATGAAGCCGATGGCCGCATCCGGGAAATACTGGGTAATGTAATACAGCGCTTCCTCAAAAGCACCGGCAAAGGTGGTGGTGTCAAAGTCCGCTACGTCAAAGGTGGAGGCAATGGTGCCCAACTTAGGGACGGCGTCCATATTGTCGTTGCCGGGAGTGTTCTCACCCATACAGTCGTTGAAACCGCCCTGGAAAATGACGTAGTCAAAGTCCTGGTTCTTCTGGGCGTTGATCTGGGCGATGATGCGATTGCGATCGGGAATAGAGGTGTAGGAGGCACCGGGCACCGCCACCTTGCTGGCGACCATGCCCCACTGCTGCTCCAGACGCAGAGACCAGCCGCGACCGGAACCATAGGTCTCTCCATCAACGGCAGAGTCACGCCAACCGGCGGCAATACTGTCACCGAAGAACACGCCGGTCTTGCCCTTGAGAACGGTGTCTTTCACGGTGGTATCTTCCTCTTCTTCATCCGAAGCGGCCACGTTCTCCACGATGGTCACGTCGTCAATGTAGATGGTAACGGTGCCGGACACACCGCCGCTGGGAGGGTAGTTGGCCACGCCGACGGACCAGTAACCGATCTCGCCGTTAAGACTGCCGCCCAACGTATCCACCGTCTTGGTCACCTTGACCCATTGGCCGGTGGTCAAGGGCGTGTTGCCGCCACTGGCGTTGGTCAGGTCGTACCCCACAAAGGAAGGGGAGGTAGCAGACAGGTCGGCAAGGTTGGTCTCGCACAGGAACCGCACCTTACCCACAAAGGTATCCTCCGTGTAGTACCAGGCGGACAGGGTGTAGCCGTGCTCGGCGTCCGCCGTGTAGGTGACGGGGTTGCCGTTGGCGTCCTCCACCACCACGCGGTCGGTGTTGTAGGAACTGGCCTTGTGGTCAATGGTGAGCTTCAGGGAAGTAGCCCCCTCGTGAAACTGCTCGGTGCTGACCTGCGCATCGCCGTACGTATAAGACGGGGCTTTGCCTTCAAACCCCTGGGTATAGGTCTCGGCGCTGACGGCGGCCGGGAAGCCGATGCTCAGCATAACGACCAGCAGGGTCACCGCACACAGAATGCCAAAGAACTTGCGCAACTGCATAATAACACTCCTTTAGTATCATAATTAATATTTATTATGCCACCTCCCTTTTTCTTTGTCAATGCAAAAAAGTAACGGCGATTTTTGTTTATTATCACCAAAACGCACAAAAATAGGACATTTCAGTGTATTTTTGTCCTATACAACCATAGAGAGTTGTGCTACAATAGGCCGGAAAGGGGGCGTGGAGAATGTCCGTATGGGATATCGTTTTTGACTGCGCTGAGCAACGGTTAGGGGACGCACTGGTGCAGTTGTTTCACATTGATACCACCAAGCATCATCCTAATTGGGACATACCGACAGAGGAATTGCACACCCATCAGTTTTATGAGTTGCACGTCCTGTCCTCCGGCAGTTACAATTACCGCATCGGGGACAAGGCTGTGCCCGTAAACGCTGGAGAACTGCTGATCATCAAGCCGGGCACCCCCCATCTTTCGGTCATTAACAATCCAGATCTCACCTACTCGGTGCTGGGGCTCAGTCTGACCCGTCTGAGTACGGAAAGCGGCCATTTCTACAATACACTCACCGATTGTCTGGATCGGGCGGCAGAAAAACCCATCCCCTTAAGCGAGGCTATGATGGAGCGCATCTACCGGTACAGCCACGCCGCCCCCAGCGTCAACGTGCGGCAATACTGCCGCCGCCAACTCAAGGTCTGTGAGATCATCGTGGGGCTGTTTGAAGCGGTGGTGGACGAGGATAGTCCCTACGTGGCCACCGACGGCACCAATCTGGCAATCATGCTGGATACCTTTATTGACGACCGACACGTCACCTTACAGGAGATGGCGGAACGGCTTAATTATTCGCCCCGGCATTTGGCCCGTATCATCAAGACCCGTTACGGCAAAACACTCCGTGAACTGAGAGGAGAGAAAAACAAATGAAGCCTTTCCATCTGACCTTCCGTATGGGGATGCTCCTCATCACCGGCATACTCATTACCGTGGCCGGCATCCTTTTTCGGCAGCCCTGGTATTATATACTCCCTTTGTATATCTCCCTCTTCGTGATGCTGTTGCAGGCCCGGGCCAATCGCTACGCCTTTTTGCTGGGCGGTCTTAACTGTATTCTCTACACGGTGGTATACGTCTTCTTGCAGCTGTACGCCACCGCCCTGAGCACCCTGTTGATATCCTGCACCTTGCAGATACTCACCTTCTTCCGGTGGAAGCGAAACGCCTACGGCAACTCCACCGTCCTGCGCTGTCTGTCCAACAAACAGCGGTGGCTGTGCGCCGTAGCTTGCGTGGTGGCCTGGATGGGAATGAACCTGCTGTTTAGCGGCACCGACGCCTCCCTGCTCAAGCGCCTGCTGGACAACGCCTCGTTTGTTGTAGGCTTAGTGGCCACCCTTGCCAGTCTGTTCTCCTTGGTGGAATACCCCGTCTTGCAACTTATGGGCAATCTGCTCAGTTTCCCGTTATACATATTGCTGATGACAGAGGACCTGGGGCAGACCACCTACTTGATCTTCAATATATACAGCGTTGTTTGCGTGTGTATGTCCTGGCGCACCGTCCGGGCGCTCTACTACCACCAGCAAGAGGAACGCAATCTTATAGATTAAAAGAACGGGACCGCAGCGTATGGCTGCGGCCCCGTTCTTTTGCATTAGTTGGTCATCTTTTCCTGCTTGACCTTATGGTCAATGACGTGCCGGGAAGCTAACTCCCGATGGATATCTTCCAAGGAAATACCGGCCTCGATCATCAGCACCATCGTATGGTAACACAGGTCGGCGATCTCGTACACCGTTTCCTTCTTATCTTCCGCTTTGGCGGCGATAATGACCTCGGTGCATTCCTCCCCCACCTTCTTGAGGATCTTATCCAGACCCTTCTCAAACAGGTAGGTGGTATACGAGCCTTCCTTCTTATCGGTCTTGCGGCCTTCGATGAGGGCCATGAGCCCTTGCAGAGAGAAGTCGTGCAGCTCCTCGCTCTCCCACACGGGGGTGTTAAAACAAGACTCCGTACCCAGATGACAGGCCGGGCCGTCCTTCTCTACCGTCACCACCAAGGCATCCTTGTCGCAGTCGGCGGTAATGGATACCACGTGCTGGTAATTGCCGCTGGTCTCCCCCTTGAGCCACAGCTCCTGCCGGGAACGGCTGTAGAAGCAGGTAAGCCCTTTTTCCATCGTGACCTTAAGGCTTTCCTTATTCATATAGGCCACGGTCAGCACCTGCTTGGTAATGGCGTCCACCACCACCGCCGGAATAAGACCTTTGTCGTCAAACTTCAGTTCGTCTATGTTCAGCATACTTCATTCTCCTTATAATCTTGTGGGAATACCGGCGGCGGCCATGGTGGACTTCAGGTCCTTGATGGCCACCTCACCAAAGTGGAATATGGACGCCGCCAACCCGGCGTCTACCTTGGGTAAGGTGCGAAACAGGGTGATAAAGTCCTGCACCCCTCCGGCGCCGCCGGAGGCGATCACCGGCACGGACACCGCCTGACACACCGCTTCCAGCATAGGCAGGTCAAAGCCGCCCTTGACCCCGTCGGTGTCGATGGAGTTGACCACCACCTCGCCGGCGCCGTTATCCACGCAACGGCGGATCCATTGGATGGCTTCCATCCCGGTATCGTCCCGGCCACCCCGGGCAAACACGCGGAACTGACCGTCCACCCGCTTAATATCCACCGACAGCACCACGCATTGGTCCCCGTACCGCTTGGCGGCCTCGTACACCAGCTCCGGGTGACGGATGGCGCCGGAGTTGACGCTGACCTTATCGGCGCCGCACTTAAGCACCCGGTCAAAGTCCTCCACCGTGTTGATGCCTCCCCCCACCGTCAGGGGGATGAACACACGCCGGGCGGTTTCGGTCAGGATATCGGTAAACAGCCGCCGGCCCTCCGCCGAAGCGGTAATGTCGTAAAACACCAACTCATCCGCACCGCAACGGCTGTAATATTCCGCCAGTTCCACCGGCGAGGACACGTCGCTGAGCCCTTGAAAGTTGACCCCCTTGACCACCCGGCCGTCCTTGACGTCCAGGCAGGGGATAATCCGTTTGGTTATCATACCGTCACCTCAATGGCTTTCTTCAGGTCAATGGCGCCGGTGTAGTACGCCTTGCCGATGATGGCGCCGTACAGGTCCATGGCCGCCAACGCTTGTACATCCTCCAGGGTGGACACACCGCCGGACGCCACGATCTGCATGGAAAAGCGCCGGGACAGTTCCCGGTACAACTCCCGGTTGGTGCCACGCATAGCGCCGTCACGGGAGATATCGGTGCATATGAGGGTGGCAACCCCCCACTCCTGCATCCGTTGGCAGAACTCCATGGCGGAGCAATCGCTCTTTTCCGTCCAGCCCTTGACCGCCACGTAACCGTCCTTGATGTCCACCCCTACGGCTATCTTGTCACCGTAGGCGGCCACCGCCTGTTGCAAAAACGCCGGGTCGTTAACGGCGGCGGTGCCCAGTATGACCCGGTCCATACCGGCGTCTATATAGCGGCTGACCACCTCCATGTTGCGGATGCCGCCGCCCACCTCACAGAACAGGCCGGTCTGCCGCTTAATGCGGCAGACGGTGTCCAGATTGGGGGTGGTGCCCTCCCGGGCCCCTTCCAGGTCCACCAGATGGATATGGGTAGCGCCACAGGCAACAAAGTCTGCGGCCACCGCCGTGGGGTCGTCGTTGTACACCGTCATCTGGGCGTAGTCACCCTTGTACAGACGCACCGCTTTGCCTTCGTATAAGTCTATTGCAGGAAAAATGTGCATTTATTCTCTCTCCATTTCGCAGAACGCCCGTAGGATATTGAGTCCCACCTGGCCGCTTTTTTCCGGGTGGAACTGGCAGCCGCACACGTTGGCCCGAGCCACGGCGGCGGTCAGAGGTGCCCCGTACTCGGCGGTGGCAATCACCGCATCGGTGTCGGCCACGGCGTAGTAGGAGTGTACGAAGTACACGCAATCCCCCGGCGCAATATACCGGAACAAGGGGTGCGGGTCACCGGGGAAGGACAGAGCGTTCCACCCGATATGGGGTATCTTGTAGTCCGCCGGTATCACGTCTGCGATGGGACGCACGTCGCCCGGGATAAGACCCAGACCCCGATGCTCCCCGTACTCAAAGCTACGGTCCAGCAGCAGTTGCATACCCAGACAGATGCCCATAATGGGGGTGCCCTGTGCCGCCAGCTTGGTAATGAGGGCGGCCATGCCGGACTGTTCCAGTTTGTGCGCCGCATCCTCAAAGGCCCCCACACCGGGCAGAAGTATCCGGTCCGCCGCCCGTATCACCGCCTCGTCGGCGGTGACCACCGCCTCCTGGCCAATGGCGGCAAAGGAGCTCTGCAGAGAAAAGAGGTTACCCACGCCGTAATCGATAATGGCGACCATTACAATACTCCCTTCGTGGACGGAATCTCGTCGGCAAAGGCCGGCTCCACCGTCACCGCCGTGCGCAGACTGCGTGCTACCGACTTAAACGCACCTTCAATGATATGATGGCTGTTGGTGCCGGCCAACAGTCGCACGTGCAGGGTGCAGGCCGCCTGACGGACAAACCCCCACCAGAATTCTTCGATAAGCTCGGTGTCAAAGGCGCCCACCTTCTCTGTGGGGATGGGCAGGTCGTAGTACAGACCACAACGCCCGGACAGGTCCACCGCCGACAGGATAAGGCTCTCGTCCATCGGGAGCATCATACTGCCGTAACGGATGATGCCTCTTTTATCCCCCACCGCCTGGGCAAAGGCCTGACCCAGGGCAATGCCGATATCCTCGGCGGTGTGGTGAAAGTCCACCTGGGTGTCCCCTTGACAACACACCGACAGGTCAAACCGACCGTGCTTGGCAAACAGGGTCAGCATATGGTCCAAAAAACCGCAACCGGTAGAGATAGCCGCCGTACCCCGACCGTCCAGACAGATGGTCAGGTCAATGGCGGTCTCCGCCGTATTCCGAATAACGTGCGCTTCTCTCATCATACTTCCTCCAGTAATGCATCCACAGCCGTCACCAACGCCGTCAGTTGGGACATACTGCCGATGGTAATCCGGTTATAGGGGTACAGCCGGTCGGTGTCAAAGTGCCGCACCAGTATCCCCATCTCCTTAAGCCGGCGGTAGGTGTCTCCCCCGTCCAACCGGTCGTGCCGTGCCAGAATAAAGTTGGCCTTGGACGGGATAACGGTAAATCCTCGCTCCTCCAACGCGGCGGTAAGCCACGCCCGGTTTTCTTCTATGGTCCGGCAGTTTTTACGGGTGTACACCTCGTCCTCCAACACCCCCAGACCGGCGGCCATGGTCATCCGGTTGATATTGTAGGGGTTGGTGGAATACTTAAGGGTGTTCAGGTCCCGTATCAGTGCCGGGCAACCGACACCAAACCCCAGACGGCCACCGGCCAGCGACCGGGACTTGGAAAAGGTCTGGGTAACCAACAGATTATCGTACTTCTTAATAAGGGGCAGACAGCTCTCGGCGCCAAAGTCTACGTACGCCTCGTCAATGACCACCACCGTATCCGGGTTGGACGCCACGATGCGCTCCACCTCCTCCACCGACAGGGCAATGCCGGTGGGAGCGTTGGGGTTAGCCAGAAACACCGTGGCTCCCACGCCGCAGTAGGCGTCTACGTCCACCGTCATATCCTCCCGCAGAGGAATGGTGCGATACGGCACCCCGTTGAGTTCGGCAAACACCTTGTAAAATCCGTAGGTGATATCCGGGAACACCGCCGGATGGTCCTTGTCGCAGAAGGCCATAAAGGCAAAGTTGAGAATCTCGTCACTGCCGTTGGTGAGCAATACCTCCTCCGGGGTCACGCCGCCCAGGGCGGCCCCCGCCTCGGCCAAAGGGCGGCTTTCCGGGTCGGAGTAAAGCTGCAAGGTAGCCGCCGCCCGGGCGGCGTAGGCGATAGCCTTATCCGAAGGAGGAAAAGGTGACTCGTTGGTATTGAGTTTTATATATTGCATATCCTTGGGCTGTTCCCCCGGTGTGTAGGGGGTCAGCGCCGCATACTTATCACTAAAAAACC
>JAZRMD010000157.1:0-8697 GCA_045647285.1 Acutalibacteraceae bacterium | reverse complement strand
GGGACAGTTCCACCGCCGTCACCTGCGCATCCGGGCACAGGGAGGCCACACCCAATCCCACGCAACCGGTACCGGCGCACAGGTCCAACACCCGGGGGGTGGTCCCCAGACGGCTGGCCACCGCCTCGCACAACACCTCGGTATCCGCCCGGGGAATCAGCACCCCTTCCCCCACCTGCAAGGTGAGGTTAAGGAACTCCCATTCTCCCAACAGATATTGCAGGGGGTACCCGGCCGCCCGTTTTTCCAACGCAGCGGTCAACACCCTCTGCTGGTCAACAGTTAGAAGGGTCGCATCCGGTACGTGACCCCGGGGCATACCGCCCAAGTCTTCCAGCAAACACCGGGCATCAAATGCGCCATCGTCACATCCGGCTTGTTGCAGACGCTGACGGGCGCTCATCCACCACTCCTGCCGGGTCACCAGTTGTCACTCTCCGGGTCCTCCGGAATCACCGCTTTGAGGGAGGTGATGGCGCACTCGATCATCCCGTCATCCGGCTCCTTGGTGGTCAGGCGCTGCATCCATACGCCGGGAGCCGACAGAATACGGGTCAGACGGTTGTCGTGACGGCCAGCTAACTTAATCAGTTCATACCCTATCCCCACCGACAGGGGCAACAGCAACAACTTGACGGCGGTACGCAACAGGGTGTTCTGTATGGGAATAAGAATGGATATGACGATACCCACCAACAACATTAAAATCATAAACGAGGTGCCGCACCGGGGATGAAACCGACTCTGCGCCCGTACGTTTTCCACCGTCAGCGGCAGACCCTTCTCGTAACAGAAGATGGACTTATGTTCGGCACCGTGGTACTGGAAGGTGCGGTGAATATCCTTCATCCGGGACACCAGCAGCATATACGCCAGGAAAATGAGGATACGCAACACCCCCTCAAACACACCACGCACATAGGGTTTCTCCAACCCGGGAAAAGCGGCGGTCAGCCAAGAAAACAACTGAATGGGCAACCACATAAACAACACCAGGGAAAGACCCAGACCGAGGACGGTGCCGAGCACCATAACCGCCTTAAACAAGGCGCTCTCTTTCTTTTCCTTTTCCGGGTCGGGGGGCTGTGCACCCTCTTCCTCTTCCAGACCGGACAGTTCGGCGGAACGCATCAGGCACTTATACCCCACCCGTAAAGAGTCCACAAAGTTAAACAGCCCCCGAACAAGCGGCCATTTGGTAAACCCGGGACGGGTGTTCTTGGGGTTATCCCACTCCTCGGTCACGATGTTACCGGACACGTGGCGCACCGCCATAGCGGTCTTTTCCGGACCGCGCATCATAACTCCCTCAATCAGAGCCTGACCGCCGATAGAGGTCTTCTTAAAAGGACATTGTTTTTTGTCTTCCATATCTTACCGTTCCCTTTCCGCAATCGGCAGGGTCACCGTGACGGTAGTACCCACACCGGGTTCGCTGTCCATATCCACCGTGCCGCCGTGCAGCCGCACGATCTCATCCACCAAAGACAGACCCAGTCCCGAACCGGGGGCATTGGGGTCTACCTGATAGAACTTTTGCCGTATGCGAGGCAGTTCCTCCGCCGCAATACCCACACCGGTGTCGCTGATGACCACCTGCACCGCACCGGGTACAGCCGCCGCTTCTACGCGGATACGGTCCCCCGGTCGGGAATATTTGACCGCATTATCCAGCAGGTTGACAAACACCTGTTTGAGTCGGTCGCCGTCCCCCATCACCGGGGGCAGATGTTCCCCTTCGCAGTACTGCAGCCGGACACCGGCCTTCTCGGCTCGGTCTCCGTACAGGAACACCGCCTCTTCCAGCTCTGCCAACACGTCCAACGGCTCCTGCCGCAGTTTGATATGACCGCTTTCCATCCGGGAGAAATCCAACAGCTCTTCCACCAGGCCGTACAGCCGCTGAGCTTCCTTGCCGATGACCGCCAACCCTTGAGCCGTCAACTGTGCGTCCGCCGGAGCTGCCTGCAAGGTCTCGCTCCACCCCTTAATGGCCGTAAGAGGGGTGCGCAACTCGTGGGACACGGAGGAGATAAACTCATTTTTCACTTTTTCTGCGGCGCCAATCTCCCCGGCCATAAAGTTGATGGTGTCACACAAGTCGCCTATCTCGTCGTCGTAACGCTTTTCCAGACGGGCATCGTATTCGCCCATAGCAATCCGCCGGGCGGTGCGTCCGATATCGGCCACCGGGTTTACGATTGAGTTGATAAAGTACGACCCGGACAGCGCCACAAAAAATACGATGAGCAGCATAACCGCAAACAACAGCAGGATCATCAGCGCTATCTGACGGTTGACCAAAGTAAGGGATACCACGTACCGCAGAGCGCCTATCAACTGACCCTTGGCGTCGGTCCCTAATACGGTGACCGCCATCACCGCTTCACCGGTGCTGTTGCGGCCGCTGTACACACCGTAACCGTCGGCGGCAACCAACGCCTTACCGAAATCCTCCGGTACCGTGTCTGTTGACGGCACAAAGCCGGTGGAGGACAACAGCACACGTCCGTCCGTATCCAACACCTGTAATTCCATCTTATCTTTATCGGTAAAGTAGGTAATCAACTCCCGGCTACGGGATGCCCAAGGCTGACCGTCCGACTGGCCGGACAGTTCCAAAGTACGCTGATACAGTTCCGCCCGGCTGACCAAGGCCGTTTGCACCCCCTGATGGTAGTAAAACCGCATCATACCGGCAAACAGCAACCCCAACAACAGCAAGAACAGAACAATGATGCCAAAGGCATTGCGAAACCATCGGGAAGTCAGGCTACCCCGTTGACCGGGGCGCACAAGAAAGCTCATCCGTTCCATTGGTAACCCTGCCCCCATATAGTCTGGATATAATGTGGATTGGACGCATCCTGCTCCAGTTTCATCCGCAGACGGCGGACGTTAACGTCCACGATCTTATCGTCACCGTAATACTCGCTTCCCCACACCGCCCCCAATAATTGGGCCCGACTGATGGGCACACCGGCGTGACGGAAAAAGTAATCCATCAGTTGATATTCCACCTGGGTCAGTTCCACCGTCCGGTCCTCTATCTGCACAGACCGGGACCGATGATGCAGCGTAAACTTACCGCTGGTGACCGTTTCCGGATAGGCGGTATCCTGCGCCGCCACCCGGCGGTACAGCGCATCCACCCGGGCAAGCAGTTCGGCGGTGCCGAACGGCTTGGTTACGTAGTCGTCTGCGCCGTTCTGCAGACCCGTCACCTTCTCGGATTCCTGCGACAAGGCGGTGAGCATAATGATGCCCAGCCCGGCGTTACGCTCACGCAAACGGCGGCAGGTCTCAAACCCGTCGATACCGGGCAACATCACGTCAAGCAAAGCCACGTCCACCGACGGGTCCCCATCGTACACGCACAAGGCTTCCTCGCCACTGGCGGCTTCGCAGACGGTGTAGCCTGCCCGTTGCAGGTTAACAACCACAAAGGAACGGATGGAGGCTTCGTCTTCGCATACCAATATTTTTTTCACATCCACCGCCCCTTTCAATCAAAAGATATCATATACCGGATTTTCTGGATATCCAGACGGCTCTCGTCGTACCTCACCGCATAGGCGGTACGGGTCTGAGTAGCCTTGGAAAGCAATACGTAGCCCTCCGGCAACGCATCCTCGGTAATGGGCCGTACCGACAACCAACCCGTGTCGGTCACGGTGTCCACCAACGTCAATGTATGGGTGTTATCGTCGTACCGGGTCGTCAGGTCGCGCCGTTGGTCATCGTCCAGCGACAGCATATATTGGTCGGTGGTATTAACCACCGTGTGCATGACCTCCGCCCAACTGTCCTTGCGGTAATCCCACCGCTTCCACACGGTAAGCCACGCTACCGAGGGGGTACCGGCGGTTTCCTGCCATCCGGGCAACAGGTGGCTTGCCGGAATCTCTACCAGGTCATCACCGTCCACGTCCCGGAAAGCCAGCTGCGAACGCCGGGCGGTCACGGTGGTGACCCCGATGGCGTGGTCATAGAACGGCGCATACAGGCGGTTTCCGTCATAGCATACAAGCTCGGTGACGGTGGTGCCGCCGGCCTTGGCCGCATCTACGTATACACCGTATACGGAATCATCCAGTTGACAAAGCTCCATAGCGCCAAACTGCTGAATGTAGCCGTCCAGGCGCACCCGGCCCACTTCCGTCAGCCCCGTATCCGTCAAGGCGGTCAAGACAGCCGTTACTTGATGGGCGTCCCCGATGCGCAACAACAGCAGGGCGTCACGTGCTTCTTTTTCGGTAGAGCAGACAAACAGACGGGTATACACCCGGTCGTCCGACAGCATTCGCAGACCATCTTCCATCGAAAATACCGTCAGGTGATGGTCACGGCTGTTGTAGGTACTCCAGCCGGTCAGCAACTCCGCCGTACCGTCCCCGTCCAGGTCACCAAAGGACACCTGTAAAATATCCGTACCGGCGCCCACTGTATCGCCCACCGACACCCATTCTTCCCCTTGGCGGCGCAACAAGTTAATATGCGGCTCCTTGGTCGCACTCAGTTCGTAAAATGCCAGGGCGGTGGAGGCCCGGTCCGCACTATTTTCCAACGGATAGCCTCTGTCGTCACACACCACGAAGGCAGAGGTGTACTCTCCCTCGGTGGGGTATTGCAGGGTGTAACGGATGCCGGACTGACCACTATCGCGGATATACGTTTCCAGCGCATCCTGAATGGCCTGTTGTTCCTTCTGGGCCAAAGGCGGCTGTAAGAAGCTTTCCACATCCAGTCGGCAACCGGAACAGCACAGCACCAACGCCAACAGCAAGACGGCTATTCTTTTTTTCATTTCGCCACCTCATTTCACACGGTTGTCGCACGGGGCAATTATTCTATCTCCCCATACGCTGTTAAAATGCTCTGTAGATGACGGCGGTATTCCTCCGCCACCCACGGGGGGTCCATCACCTTTACGTCGGCGCCGAACCCGGACAACCACGCAAAGAACAGAGGGCTCACCGCCACCGGCACCCGGACACGAAAGCCGTCCCCGTCGGGGTACATCATCACGTCGCCACCAAACCGGTCGAGGATGACGCCGGCCATCCACCCAGCGCAACGCAGGGATACGGGCACCTCCTGCCCGGAAAACATCTGAAAGGTCTTACGGGCGTACACCGACGTATCCAGAGCGTTAAACGCCGCTTCCCCCTCACGGGGAGTATCGGTCACTTCGATATGCAACATCCGGTCTACCCGGTAATGGCGTATGCCGGAAGCCGCCCCCTCGTAGGCAATAAGGTAGTAATTTTCATCATCCCAGGTGAGCGCCCACGGACTAACGCAGTAGCGTTCCCCGTCTCGACGCAGACGGCGTTCCTTATCGGCCGTCCACTCAAAGGAGGCAAAGGTCACCTGCCGGTTATCGGCAATAGCCTCCTGCAAAGCATCCACGTTATAGTAGATGCTCTCATTCATAGTCTTGATGCGACCGGTAATGAGCAACTGCCGTTGCAATCGCACCGCTTGATGGCGACTGCACAGGTTTTCCAGTTTGCCGATCAATTCCCGGCTCTTACGGGCAGTGATAAATCGGGAGGATTGCACCGCATCCACCAACAGACGCAATTCCGGTATATCAAAGTCCCGGGACGCCATATAATACCGCACCGTACGGTCCCGTACCGTCAGGATATCGGTGCCGTACACACGCAACTGTTCCAGGTCATCGTACAAGCTCTTGCGCTCCGCCTCGATACCGTGGGTGGACAGCATCTGCTGTATCTGTTCCAGAGTCAGCGGATGCTCTTGGTCGGTTTCCCGATGCAGAATGTATAACAGCCACAACAGTTTGAGTTTTTGATTGGGTCCCTTGGCCATAACCGTCCCTCCGCATAATCCATTCCACTCTCCATCATACCACAACTTATACATTGGCGCAAGTCATCTGAGAAAAACCGTTGCACTTCCTTGAAAAATATGGTAGTATACAAGATAAATCAGTAGATATATAAGAAAGGGGAATACTCCCTGATGGAGATTTACGGCATTATCGGAGCAATGGACTCCGAAGTGGAAAATCTGGTAGCCCGTATGACCAATACCCGACAAGAGGCCTATGCCGGGCGGACGTTTACCGTAGGCAACCTCTCCGGCAAGCCGGCAGTGGTGGTTAAGAGTGGCATCGGCAAGGTAGCCGCCGCCATAACCGCCCAGATGCTGATAGACCGGTTTGCTGTCACCGCCCTTATCAACACCGGCATGGCCGGCGGCCTGGATGAACGCCTGGCCATTAAGGACCTGGTGGTGGCCACCGGTGCGGTACAGCACGACTTTGACCTGACCGCCTTCGGTCACGCACCGGGGTATATGTACGGTGAGGATGACAGTCGCCCCACCGTGTTTGCCGCCGATGAGGGGCTCTGCCAACGGGCGCTGACCGCCGCCCAACGGGTGTTGCCTGCCACCAGTAAAGCCATTACCGGCACGGTGGCATCCGGCGACATCTTTGTGGACGATAGCACCGTCAAATCCCGTATACAGCAGGTGTTTAAGGCCGCCGCCACCGAGATGGAAGGTGCGGCTATCGCTCAGACGGCCACCGACAACGGTGTGCCTTTTGCCATCCTCCGGGTCATCTCCGATCTGGCCGAGCAGCAGGCCAACGTGTCCTTTGACGAGTTGGAAGCCTATGCCGGACGATTAGCCGGGGATATCACCGCCGCTATGCTGGAGTTTTAATACCAACAAAGGAGATACGATATGCAACCAAACGTCATCCCTCTGCCGCAAGAGGTTACCTTACTGCATCTTCCGGAGGACCGCTTCCGCACCGGACAACTGACCGTGGTGTTGGCGGTACCGTTACGGGAAACCACCGCCGCCCGGTACGCTATCCTGCCGGGACTGTTGACCCGGTGTTGTGAAGCGTATCCCACCGTCACCGCCCTCAACCGGCGGCTGGACAGCCTGTATGGTGCCACTATACAGGGGGACGCCCAGCGTCTGGGACAATGGCAGGTCATCCACCTGTCCGTGCGGTATCTGCGCGAACAATACACCCTACAACGGGAAAACATCGCCGCAGATGCCGCCGGATTGCTGTTGGACCTTTTATTCTGTCCCGTGTTGGAAAACGGCGCATTCCGGCAGACGGATTTTGCCCAGGAACAGCGTATACTGCAGGAGCGTCTGCAGGCAGAAATCAACAATAAGCGCTATTACGCCCGGCATCAATGCGAACGGCTGTTGTGCCCGGACGACCCATACAGCGTTAACCCTTGCGGCACCACCGAAACGGTGGCCACCCTGACCTCGCAGGATGCCGCCGATGCTCTGCGCACCTTACTCACCACCGCCCGGGTACACTTTATCTATCAGGATGCCGCCGGTTGTGAACAACTGCAAAAGGCTATTAATGCACGGTTTGCCTCCCTGCCTCAACGTCGGACGGTCCAATGGAAAAAGGCGGATGCCTTCTCCCTCAAGGAGAGCCGCTTGACCGAAAAAATGCCCATTAAACAGGCAAAACTGGTGTTGGGTCTACGTATTGCCGCCACCGAGCCGGACGGACCGGTCATGGCTGCCCGGCTGATGAACACCCTGTTGGGCGGATGCCCCTCTTCCCTGCTGTTTCGTCACGTACGGGAAGAAAAAAGCCTTTGTTACTACTGCGCTTCCTCTTACGACCGCCTGCACGGCGTTATGCTCATTGACAGCGGCGTAGAAACCGCCGACGCCGGGCGCACCAAGGATGAGATCCTGCGACAATTGGAAGCCATACGGGAAGGCAACTTCACCGATGAGGAGCTGGAGGATGCCCGGCGCAGCCTTATCCAACGGTTTGCCGCCGTGGACGAGACCCCGGCAGACCGAGAGGCCTGGTATCTGTCCCAGACCTTATACGACCGCTACACAACCCCGGAGGATACCGTGGCCGCGCTATCCGCCGTCACCCGTGACGAGGTATGCCGCGCCGCCCGGATGGTCCACGTAGACAGCGTGTATCTGCTCCATCCGGAAGAGGAGGAGGCTACTATATGATGCAATCCTTTACCCATCCCCTGACCGGCGATACCATCTACCGGACCACCCATCCCACCGGTCTGGATATCCTGGTATGGCCCCAAAAGGATGCCTGCTCCGCCTATGCGGTGTTTGCCACCCGGTACGGATCGGTGTACAACACCCTGCCCACCCCTGACAGCGGCACCGAGGAAGTGCCGGCCGGTATTGCCCATTATCTGGAGCACAAACTGTTTGAGAGCGAAGAGGGGGACGCCTTTCGGCTGTTTGCCGCAACCGGCGCCTCTGCCAATGCGTACACCAGCTTTGAGCGTACCGCCTATCTGTTTCAGGCTACCAACAACATTGTTGCCTCGCTGGATATCTTGCTGGACTTTGTGCAAAAACCCTATTTCACCCCCGAAACGGTCCAAAAGGAGCAGGGCATCATCGGGCAGGAGATCCGTATGTGCGAGGACGACCCCGGTCGGGGCGTTCTATTTAACCTTTTGCAAGGGATGTACCACCACCACCCGGTACGCATAGACATTGCCGGTACGGTGGAATCCATCTCCCACATCACCGACCGTCTGCTGTACCGTTGTTATGAGCAATACTATAACCTGCACAATATGGTGCTGGTGGTGGCCGGCAAGATCAGCCCGGAAGAGGTGATGGCGGCGGCCGACCGGCAGCTGCGTCCAGCCCCGGCGCTGACCCCGGCCCCCTTTACGG
>JAZRMD010000156.1:0-2570 GCA_045647285.1 Acutalibacteraceae bacterium | reverse complement strand
AGCTGTCCGAGCGTCAGCGAGGACTGAGGGAGAGATAACGAAACTACCCCTGCGTCTGCGGCAAAGCCGCAGCCACCTCCCCTGACAAGGGGAGGCAAGGCTCCCGTAGAACGGGGGGTTATTCCCACGCCTAAAGGCATCAAAAAAGCCGACGCACTCCGTACGAAAGTGCGCCGGCAAACCGTTAATAATTTTCCTTGTGGAGCTCGAAGTAGCTCTGGGGATGCTTACACACCGGGCAGACCACCGGAGCCTCGGTGCCCACCACGATGTGACCGCAGTTGCGGCATTCCCACACCTGGACGGTGCTCTTCTTGAACACCTCTTGGGCTTCCACGTTGTGCAGCAGCGCCCGATAGCGCTCCTCGTGGGTCTTCTCGATGGCGGCCACACCCCGGAACTGCTCGGCCAGAGCGTGGAAGCCTTCCTCGTCCGCTTCCTTGGCCATCCGGTCGTACATATCCGTCCATTCGTAGTTTTCGCCGGCGGCGGCTTCCACCAGATTTTCGGCCGTGTCGCCGATGCCGCCCAGGGCCTTAAACCACAGCTTGGCGTGTTCCTTCTCGTTTTCCGCCGTCTGCAGGAACAGGGCGGCAATCTGCTCAAAGCCCTGTTTCTTGGCCACGGAGGCAAAATAGGTGTACTTATTGCGTGCCTGGGACTCGCCGGCAAAGGCTTCCATCAGATTCTTTTCGGTCTTGGTACCGGCATAGGGGTTTTTCTTTTCCATCGGTCAACACTCCTTTGTTAGATTGGGGACACGTCTTGATTACAACAGATCGTCGAACATGGCAACGATATAGTTCTTGGGACGGGCACCTATGAGCCGCGACACCACCTCGCCGCCGTTGATGCACAGCAGGGTGGGGACGCTACCGATGCCGTAGTGATGCACCAGCTCGGGGCAGGTGTCCACGTCCGCCTTAACCACCGAGATGCCGGGGTATTCTTGGGCGATCTCTTCCAGTACGGGGGCGATCATCTGGCAGGGGCCGCACCAGGTGGCCCAAAACTCCACCAACACCGGCCGGTCGCTCTCCAGAACGACGGCGGTATAGGTATCGTCGTTTACATGCGCTATAGCCATCGATTAATCCTCCTTTGACTTATAATAAAGCATACAGTGGCAATATCCTTCAAAGTCCGGGTCGGCTATCTGCTGACGGAACTCCTCGCAGATGCACTTGTTTTCCGGTGTCCGGGGGATCCGGCAAGGGCAATAGCCGCCCTTCTGCTTAAGCCCCTCTTTGATACGGGCCACCACTTCCTTGTCCTCGTTGAGCCGCACGGCCATACACGTCACCTCGCCTTATAGTATATCCGAAGGGCTTGAAAAAATCACCGCATCTTGCGTACCGCCGTCACAATACCGGAAATGGCCGGGGACAGCACCAGATTGGCGGCCAGTTCCACCAGGAAATTGATGCCCACCAGCACCACCACCGCAAAGTACAGGGCGGAGGTGCCGCCCATGCCCAGACTGTCGGCAAAGGACATCATCACGTCCCGGAACACGGTGAGCATACCGGCCAAAAACAGGCCGGTGTTGACCAGCGGCGCTACGGCAGCGGCCAGGATAATGCCCACAAAGGACCGACGGCACAACGCCTTGGCCACCAGACCGGCTATCCAACCGGCGGCAATGCCCTTGAGCATACAGATAAATGCGGTCATCACGGGATTGGCCAGCCACATCATGGTGGACAGGGCGCCGGCACGGCCGGTAATGACCAGCACCGTCACCACCGCACCAAACACGCCGCCCAACAGGGCGCCGGCGGCCGGGCCATACAGTACCGCACCCACCACGATGGGCACCAGTACCAGGGACAGGGTGAGTCCCCCGGGCAGGGGGATGACGATCTGTTGCAGCACCACGATGATGGCCGCCAACAGAGCCAGTTGGGCAAAACGCAGAATTTTTTGATTACGCATAGGTTTTCTCTCCTTTACTGTCGTTCGTTACGATACAACGTACGGAAAATTGTATATAGAAACGTGTCGTCGGTAGGGGATAGCGGCCATCCGGTCCGCTTCCCCAGACGATACGATTATGGTCAACCCTCAGCCTTCCCCTTAGGGGGAAGGGGGACTGCTTGCGGTGGATGAGGGGAAAAGGTGCTGCCTTATATCCTCACACACCCGGTCAAAACGTCGTGCTACTTCGTTATTGGGATACCGCAGTACCGTCAAGCCCTGCTTGCGCAGATAGGTATCTCTTGCCTTGTCTGCCGATTGCCCTTGTTCTTCAAAGTGCTGGAAACCGTCCAGCTCGATCACCACGCCGGCTTGCGCACAGTAAAAATCAACGATGTACGGTCCGATGACCTTTTGCCGGTTGACCGTCACCGGGAGTGCCTTGAGAAAATCGTACCACAGGTGGCGTTCTTCCTTGGTCATGCCTTTGCGCAACTTTTGTGCGTAGGTGGTCAATGTTTTGTTTTTCTTTTTGTTCATTTCCCCTCATCCGTCCTCGCTCTCGCTCGGCCAACTTCCCCCCAAGGGGGAGGCACATCGGAAATCCGTGCCTCATCCCCCACAACTTCCCCATACCGCCAAGCCTTCCCCCT
>JAZRMD010000155.1:0-2411 GCA_045647285.1 Acutalibacteraceae bacterium | reverse complement strand
ACGAGGTGGAAAAGGCGCATATCAACACCATCCACCTGTTCCTGCAGATATTGGATGCCGCCCGTATGATGGACCACAAGACCAAGCAGGAAGTGTCTTTCCGGGACAACATCATCATTATGACCACCAATGCCGGCGAGGCGTTGTATGAGGACGCCACGGTATGTGACCTGTCCGCTACGCCACGCAGCGTGATTCTGGATGCGTTGCGTACGGACGTCAACCCCCAGACCAACGAGCCCTTTTTCCCGGCGTGTATCACCACCCGTATGGCTAACGGCCAGGTGATTCTTTTTAATCATCTGGAGCCGTTCTCTCTGATGCAGATCGTACAGGATGAGATTGCCTTGCAGGTGGGTCTGTTTGAGCAATCCTCCGGTATCCGGGTGGAGTACGACGCCCGGCAATTGGCGGCGCTGATACTGTATGGCGGCGGCGGTGTGTCCGACGCCCGTACCCTGCGTGGCCTGGCCCGGAACATCTTGGTACGGGAACTGCAAGAGGTGGTTATGCAACTGCACGCCCAGGGTGACCAGGCGGTCAAAGAACTGACCCATATCACCTTGCAGGTGGACACGCAGGCGTATGAGGATAACCTTATCGGCAGTCTGTTTGTCAGCCGGGATAAGATGCAGGTGGCGGTGTTTGCCGATACGGGTGCGTCGCTTACGGAAGAGGGCGCCCAACATAATGCGGTGTTTGAATCCTTTACCGACGGAGACCTGTTTAAGCGCCGTATCCGTGGCGTGACCGACTACGTGCTGATTGACCCTCTGTGCGGTCTGTGCCAGGAGGAGAGGGTCCCCAATGATATTGAGGACGTGGATTCGGATGGTATGCGGATGTTTGATTACATGCGCGAGTTTTCTCCCGAGATCCCGGTGTACATATTGGATAAGGGCGGCGATACGGTGCGCTCCTTTGACACCCTGTTGGCCAGAGGGGCCAAAGGGATCATCCGGCTAGATCCGGTGGATACCGCATCCCTACACCAATCGCTGGATACTCTGTCTTTTAACGCCCTCATCAATAATGCCGTGTTCTCTCTGGGACGCTCCGGCAAATTCCTTACTTACAACTGTGCTCAGTATCTGGGCGGCTCCCACGCCACCGTATCTTTCGAAAAACTACAGCTCAAGAGTGCTCCTCGAGCCGGTGACAGCGGCTTTATCGCCAAGAAAGGGGAGAACACCGCCATCACCTTTGCGGATATCGTGGGTTGTAAGACCGCTAAGGAAACCTTGGCGGAGTTCTGCAAGGCGCTGGACAACCCTCGGGATATGGCGCTTTCCGGTCGCCGGATGCCCAAGGGCGTGCTGCTGTACGGTCCTCCCGGTACGGGTAAGACTATGTTAGCCAAGGCTATGGCTAACGAGTGTAACGCTACCTTTATTCCCACCTCCGCCACCTCCTTTTTTGGTTCTCTGGTGGGCGAGACCGAGCGCAACATCCGCGACCTGTTTAAGCGTGCGCGCAAGTACGCCCCGTCCATTATTTTCGTAGACGAGGTGGATGCCATTGGCCGTATGCGTACCGGTGGTGTATCCTCGGTGCATAATGAGGACGCCCTCAACGCCTTTTTGGCAGAGATGGACGGCTTTGTGGTGGACGAAAAGCGGCCGGTGTTTATTCTGGCCGCCACCAACTACGACCTGGACGGCGACAGCGGCCGGGTGCTGGACCCGGCGTTTGTGCGGCGGTTTGACAGTAAGGTGTTTATCCCTCTGCCGGATACGGATGACCGTTACGCATTTTTGGTCAACAGCCTGCGTAAACACGGTATCTTCTTCGGTGAAAATCACGAGAAGATTCTGCGCAATATGGCGGAACGCACCGGCGGTATGAATAACGCCGACCTGGAGATGCTTAACGCTCAGTTTGTGCGTACGCTGGGTGACCGGGAGCCGGACGGTGCCTTGTATATGGATACGCTGGACGCTTTCCGCTTTGGCGAGGTCAACAAGATGGATCCGGACCACCTGCGCCAGACCGCCTGTCACGAGGCCGGACACGCTCTGGTGTGCCGTCTGTGCGGCACCACCCCTTCATTCCTGACGGTGGTATCCCGGGGAAGTTACGGCGGCTTTATGGAAAGCGCCGGGGAGAACAAGACCGGCACCTACACCTACGACCAGTTGATGGGTCTGGTGTGCCGTTGCCTGGCCGGTCGTGCCGCCGAGATAGAGGTGTACGGCCCCTCTCTGGGTAACAATACCGGTGCCAGCTCGGATATCCAGAAGGCCCGGTACTACGTGCGGTCCAGCCTGGACGATTTCGCCATGGGGGATAAGCTGTTTGCCCGATGGAAGTCGGAGGAAGCCGAAGCGCTGATGCAGGAGCAGTATGCCCGTACACAGACTATGTTACGGGAGCACCGTGCCTCTCTTGATCGCCTGACCGACCTGTTGGTT
>JAZRMD010000154.1:0-5278 GCA_045647285.1 Acutalibacteraceae bacterium | reverse complement strand
AGGCACGTCCGTCGGCGTCCTGCAGATAAGACAGGTTGACCGACCCGAACAGATTGTCCATACTGCGTACGCAACGCATATCCCCATCCAGCTCGTAAATAAAGTGCTGGGACACCGCAAAGAAGGTGTCCTTACCGGGGGGAGTGATAAAAGACTGCACCGTCTTGGGGCAGGCGGTCACGTGGACCCGGTCACGGCCATCCCGGTCGTAGGCCACAAAGTGGTACTTGCTCAGCACCAGAATATCGTCGCCGCAATAGGACGCCCGTACGGGATTATCCCCGGCAAACCGGGTGATAAACCGGGGAGTAAAGGTGTCCGTGTCCAGTTCCAGCACCAGACTGTCGTAGGGGCGCTTCTTATAATATCCCTGGGGGCCTCCCTGCTTCTTCAGTTTTTCTGCGTAGTTGATGGCGCAGGAGATCAGCAGAGTGTTGGTCCCCGGACGGAAGTTCACCCCGGTGATATGCCGTCCGGACAACAGCATCAGCAGAGGGTCCTGCTCCAACCGGTCACGCAGGAGAGAAGCATACTTGTCGGTCAAGGTCTGCAGCGCCTGTTCCTGCACCGGGTACAGGGAAATATGCTGGGTGCGTAGATTTTTGCGGCACCGGTCGGCCACGATGCCGGGGATCCGGTAGTGGTCGTGGGTGCAGTCCTCAAACTGTTGCTGTATATTGGTAAAGTAGGAGCGCCGACCACCGGGGCCGTCGTTGTCGTCCGGGAAATAGCCGTACAGCTTCATCCCCTTAAACAGGTCCTCCAATTCCAACATAAAGGACTCCAGAATGGCGGAATAGCCAAACTTGCGCTCCAGCCATTGGTCGCCGTCCGGGTCGTAATCGTAGATCTTAAGGCCCTCGTACCCGGCAATATACCCAAAAGCCAGACGGTTGCCGGCGGTATTGACGCAGGCGGCGGAGTTGATGCCGTAAAACCCGTACGTGTCCGGGGTATCCTCCCCGTCCACCGGCTTAAAGTTAAAGGCGTTGAGGTTGGTGGTGTAATACAGCCGCCCGTCCCCGTCCATCCGCATATCCCGTAGGCGCTTGGCGGTCTGAAACAGGACCCGGGGTGCCGCCGGGCAGATAAACTCCTCGGGAATGGGGATCTCCAGTATCTCGTGGGCGGTCATGGCATACAGCCGGTCGTTGTCCGGGCCAAACAGCATCTTGGTAATGGCGTAGCGGATATCGGTCAGTATCTTGACGGGGAAATGGACCACCCGTTTTCTCTCCCAGAACTTGATGACCCCGGTAGAGTCCACACAGGCCGCCCAATGCTCGTTGGTGCAAGCCGCCAATATCTCGTCAAAGTGCTTTTCGCTAAACAGATTTTCCCGGTTAACCATAGCACCGGCAAAGGAGGTGGCCCGGACGCCGCCCCGGTCCCGACGGGAAAACACGCCCCCCGTGAGCGCAGTGGCGGTCAGGTCTAGGTGAGAAAGATCCAGACCGGGCAGGTCGTCTTGCCGGGCGTAGCGCAGCATAGCCACCAAATTGGCTACCACCGTGGGGGCCGCCGGGTCGCCGCTGTTCCGGCACAGGGACAGCAGCCGCAACAGATGGGAAGCGTCGTTGCAGGCGTAGTCCCACATCCCGGCCCCTTGGTCAAACACGGGGGCCTGTTCCCCCAACAGTTCCACCACAAACTCCCGGATATCCTCATCCAGCATCTTGGTCGCAAAGGGAGCGTATCCCTCCGGAATGTCCGGGTTGCGCCTGACCTCCTCGGCCATATACCAGGCACAGAAAAAGTCACGGTATATCTGGTGGACAAATCCCAGATGCCCGTCTGCGTCCTGCCGGAACATCTTGCTAATGCGCACCAGATACTTCCGGGACAGGTCGCTCAGGTCCAGCTCGTCGTAGTCCGCAAAGGAACAGGCACGCAGGCGGTCCCGGTACTCGCCGCCGTAATACTTCTTATACCCGGTGGCGCACAATCGCTGGGGAACGGCGGCCAGGATGGTTTCCAGTTCTTCCTCGGTCAGCACATAGGAGGAGTCGTTGGTGTCCTTAGCCAACATTCCGTGGGCGATGACCGGCAGTACGTGCCGAAGCAATAAGGGGTACAAAGCCCGGTCCTCGTCCTTGGTAGCGGATTGGCTATCCTTTTCCTCCTGCCGGTCCACAAAGGCACACAGCAGGTCCGCCTTGGTGCGAATACGGTCGTCCGCCGCCGTGTCGGCGTACATCTTGAGGTACATGGGGATGGTGAGTATCTTAAACAGGGAGCCGGGCAGTTTGCCGTTCCACCGGCCCCGGGCGGTCAGGTAGGACACCACCGTGATGCTGTCCAGAGGATTGACCGTCAACTGGTCAAAGGCGCTCTCCGGCAGGTTGGTGCCTATGTGGCGCCCGGAAATGAGCAGACGCACGTTGGTGTACCGGCCGCCGGGCAGGTAGGCCTGCAGCTCCCGGTCAAACTTGGCCACACTGCCTTCCGGGATCTCGTTGTAGCCGTCCACGATCAGCAGATACCGGGGGGTCTCCCGGGTGTTGGCAAAGGCTTCGTCCAGCATACCCACCGTCTTGCTGGTGCTATAGTCGGTCATAGCCGTATGTTCATCAAACAGATATTTTGCCAGATACCGCAATATCAGATGGTTGTCAGCGCACAGGTCCTTGGCGTCCACGTACAGAGGCACCATGCTCACACCGTCCAGATGGGCAAAGAACATCTTGGTGAGTATGGTGGTCTTGCCGCAACCGCCCTCGTTGCCCAACAGGGCCATATGCCGCTTTTGCAGCAGCGGTATACACTCCTCCACCCGGAGTTTGTTCTCCCCCGTGTAGATGGTGGGAAGCAACTGCTCGTCAATGGCTTCTGCCCGGAACATGGGGTCGGTCTGCCCTTTTTGGTCCGCATAGGTCCGGGTCCGGTCCAACAGGTCGGCGGCCACGTCGTCCCCCTCGTCCCCGGCATCCAGCCGGGCAATCTTGTCCCGGATGCGCTCCCGGGCCGCCGCCACCGTCTGCCCCTCGCCCAGCACCAGATGTTCCGGGCGCTGGTACAGCTGTCGGTATTCACTGCCCCGTTTCCGGTCGTTAAACAGGGCGTTTTCGAAGTCTGCGTCGCATAGGAAGATGCCAAAGTACCCCACGTTCAGGTCACCCCGATGCCGGGCGTAGCGGCTGGCCTGGAGATTCTTGAAGCAGGACACTTCCTCGTACAGCCAGCCGTTGCCCTCTCGCACGTGGTCCAGCGAACTGGTGATGAAGATGAGATACCGGGAGTTTTCCACCTCTTGGAGCATCCGGGCACGCCACTCCTCGTGGCTTTCCAGCGGCCGTTTTTCGCCGCAATCCAGGAATATCTGTCCTTCCCATTCCGGGCGCAACTCCAACAGCAGGCGGTACAACGCATTCGCATGGTCGCTGTCCTTGCTGCTGTGAGAAATGAAAATTATGTTTCGGTTTTCCACCGTCATCACCCTCATCCTCTTAATGGTTATAGCATACCATAAACCGACACGCTTTTCAAGGCACGTACAAAAAACGGTTGGCAATCGGTAGACTGCCAACCGTGTTCGTGCGCTTATTTTGCAAAAAACCGGCCATCATCCCCATTGGGCTATGGTTTTGAGGTGTTGCCGAATGGCAATGTTCTGGGGGCAGACCCCCTCGCACTTTCCGCACTGGATGCAGTCGGCGGCAAGACCTCCGTCCTCGGGGAACGTCTGCTTGGCCTCGCCCCGGGTGATCTTGGCGGCCAGGTATTGATTGTATGCGGAGAATATGGTGGGGATGGGGATGTTTTTGGGGCATAGTTCCGTGCAATACCGGCACCCTGTACAGGGCAGCTGCCGGACCTGGCGGATAATGGTGCGCACCCGATCGGTTGCGGCCATTTCTTCTGCGCTCAAGGGGACGAAGCCGGTAAAGGTGTTGAGGTTATCCAGCATCATATCCATAGAGCCCATGCCCGAAAGCACCATAAACACCTCCGGGAAGCTCCCGGCATACCGCAGCGCATACGAGGCGTAACTGCCGCCGCCCAATGCGTCCAGCTCCTGCGCCGCCTTATGGGGCAGGTCCACCAGGGCGCCACCCTTAACCGGCTCCATAACGATGACCGGCTTACCGTGCTTTACGGCAACGTCATAGCAGGCCTTGCTCTGTACGCCCGGGTCGTCGTAGTCCAGATAATTTATCTGCAATTGCACCGCCTCAATAGAAGGCTGTTCCGTCAGTATCCGATCCAGAACCTCCGCACTGTCGTGGAAGGACATGGCCACGTGGTGGATCTTTCCCTGCTCTTTTAGCTTGGCGGCTATCTCAAAGCAGTGACAATCCTTGTATTTTTGATAGGAATCGTGGGAAACGGCGTGGAACAGATAGACGTCAAAATAGTCCACGCCGCACAGCTCCAGTTGGCTCTCAAACAGCGGAATGACGTCCTCTTCCTTTTGGAAACACCAGGAGGACAGTTTGTTGGCCAACACGTAATCCTCACGGTCGTAGCGTGCGGCAAGGCAGTCACGTATAGCGGTCTCGCTTTGTCCACCAATATATCCGTGGGCAGTATCAAAATAATTAAACCCGGCGGCCATAAAGGCATCGATCATCCGGCTGAACTCCGCATGATCCACCTTGTCGTCCGCCATCTTAAGCCGCATACAGCCAAAGCCTAACTTGTTTTTGATCTTATCAAAAGCCATACGGGATCCTCCCTTTGCGTTTTGTAATCATTCTATGCTTGTGCCAAATCAGGAACAAATTAACCCTTGGCTCCCTCTGACGAGGGAGCTGTCAGCGAAGCTGACTGAGGGAGAGAATTTTCAACAGCGAAATCTATATATTCACATACACCGTTAAAATTACGGTCAATGTCTAAATTGCAAATTCTTAATACTGTTAAATTCGTACCCTCTAACTCTTTTGTGCGAACTCTGTCTTTTTCCATTTGCTCATCGGTATAATGTCCGCCACCGTCAAGCTCAACAACCAGTCTTGCTTTTGCACAATAGAAATCTGCTATACAATTTCCAATGGCTTTTTGTCTTTGAAACCTTATGGGGTAATTCCTTAAAAACTCATACCAAAGTTTTCGTTCCCATGGTGTCATATTTTTTCTTAAAGTTTTAGCGAGAGGGATATTGGCTCTATTATATTCTTTCATTTTCTCTCCCTCCGTCAAAACTTCGTTTTGCCACCTCCCTCGTCAGAGGGAGGCTATGTCACCTTTCAATTTTCCTTGAACTTAATATAGCATCCTTTTTTCTCGTTTTCAAGTGATATATAACACAGACAGAGCGATTTCACAAGAAAAAAGC
>JAZRMD010000153.1:0-3570 GCA_045647285.1 Acutalibacteraceae bacterium | reverse complement strand
CTTGGCTTCCCGTGTTTTTTGCGCAAAGACGGCGGCGTCCTTCTCCTTACGCAGAGCATCCAGCTCGTCCATCAGTTGCTCGGCTTCGGCACGAGCCTTTTCCACAATGCGTTGCGCCTGCTGTCGGGCCGATTCCAGCTCCTTCTGCCGACGGGATTCCATATCCTGTAAGGTAGCCTCTGCCGTCTTAACCGCCTGTTCGGAACGACGACGAGCCTCCTCCGCATCGGCCAACTTGTCCTCTAATTCCCGACGACGGGCATCCAACTTGGATACCACGTCCTCCAGACGACGGTCATCGCCGGACAACAGACTCCGGGCATAGTCCACCACGTCCGCTTCCATTCCCAGCCGTTCGGTAATGGCAAAGGCGTTGGACCGCCCGGGCACACCGATAAGCAACCGGTAGGTGGGGCGCAGGGAAGCCACGTCAAACTCGCAACTGGCGTTCTCCACCCCCGGCGTGTTGATGGCATAGGCCTTCAGTTCTGCATAATGAGTGGTGGCGCCGATACGGGCGCCCTGAGAACGCAGACGCTCCAGCACCGCTACCGCCAGGGCGGCGCCTTCTACCGGGTCGGTGCCGGCGCCCAACTCATCCAACAAGACCAAAGTGCTGTCGTCCGCTTCTTTCAGTATCCGAATAACGTTGACCATATGAGAAGAGAAGGTGGACAGCGATTGCTCAATGGATTGCTCATCACCGATATCCACCAGTACCCGTTCAAATACCGCTATCTGACTGCCGTCGCTGACCGGCGGCAGAAGGCCGCACATGGTCATCAGGGTCAACAGGCCCAACGTCTTAAGGGTAACGGTCTTACCGCCGGTATTGGGACCGGTCACCACCAGCGTATCGTATTCCCCACCCAATTCCACATCAATGGGAACAATCCTTTTAGGGTCAATGAGAGGATGTCGGGCGTGACGCAAAAGGGTGTGTCCGTCGGCAGTGAGCCGAGGTTTCATCGCCTTCATCTTGTACGCTAACTGAGCCTTGGCAAAGATAAGGTTAAGCTCCAACAACAGTTGATAATCACCGATAATGGCGGTGGCAAAACCACCCACCTCAGCAGACAGCTCCATCAGTATGCGTTCTATCTCCGCCTTTTCCTTAGAGCGCAACACTTTCAGCTCGTTATTGGCTTCCACCACGCCCATGGGCTCTATAAACACCGTAGCCCCGGACGAGGACGTGTCGTGCACCAGACCGGCTACTTCCCCCCGGTGTTCCGCCTTGACCGGTACTACAAACCGGTCACCCCGGATGGTGACGATGGGTTCCTGCAACACCTTCTGGTAGGCCGGAGAACGCACCAGTCGGTCCAGTTGTTCCCGGACACGGAGGGACGCACTACGCATCTTACGGCGGATGTCCGCTAACGCCGGAGAAGCGGCGTCCGCCACCTCCTCTTCGCTGACCACGATCACCGCAATCTTATCTTCCAGATATCGGTTGGGGGCCAGAGCGTTAAAGCGGTCATCCAGCACGGTGGCGACTCCCTCACAATGGGAGCGCCATTCCTTGACCGTACGGATGCACCGCAGCGTACCGGCCACCCGCAACAGTTCGCCCAGCGTCAAGGTGGCACCGGCCTCCGCCCGGCGCAGAGGGTTGACCACGTTGGTCAATCCCCCAAAAGAAGGACTGCCAAAACCGGCCATCAGCCGGCTGGCATCATCCGTTTCATCCACCAGACGCTGTACCTGTGCTATATGTCGGGCCGGACGCAGGTCACGGGCCAACTGCGCCGCATCCTCACAGCAGGTCTGCGCCGCCAGCAGGTCCAGTATCTTATCCAGTTCTAATGCGCTAAAATCTCGTTCCATAGTAACCTCTATGTATGCTACATATCCAACGTATGATAAAATTCCAACGTCTTAAATGACCGTTGCACCTGTGCCAATAAAAAACGCTCGGTCAGTTGAGAGAACGCCATCGTATCGGCAGGTGAAAGGGAGAACGCAAAACACCGGGAAAAATCTCCCATCATCACGTGGCGCAACGCCGCCAGTACGCCGGGGGTCACCGGCAGAGAATCCGGTTCCCGAGCACAGCCGTCGCAGGTGATGGTGCCCTCTTGAGGGGAAAACCAAAACCGGTCATCCAGAGAACGCTGACAACGGCAACAACCGGTCAGTTCCGGCGTATACCCTTCCAGACACAGCAAACGGGCTTCCACCACTCCCTTGATAAGCCGGGGATCCCGGTCGCCGGTACACAGATAATGCAAAGCGTTAAGTAGCAGACGCAGATGGTCCGGTGCCGGACTGTCCGCCGGACACAGCTGCAACGCCAACTCGCAGAAATACTGCGCCAACGCCAGACACGCCACGTCCTCCCGAAGAGCAAAAAACACTTCTTTCGGCTGGGCGTCCTCAATAATATACTTATCCTTGCCGGGAATCAGACTGAGGGAGGCGTAGCACAGCAGTTGCGTCGCCGCACCAAAACGACTCTTAACGTTACGGGCACCCCGGGCGCTGGCCCGGATGATGCCCTTATCCCGTGTAAGAATCGCCACGAAGCGGTCCGCTTCCGCTACCGTCCGGTAGTCCCGTACCACCAGACCGTCGGTCATCACATGTTGTCTGTCCGCCATCGTTGCTCCCCTCTCCCGGCAGGGCGGCAAGAGCCTGACGATACCGCAGGTAATCCTCCACGCGACCGCTACCGGCAAATGTATTCCACAGCGTCATTTCGTCCATACACACATCTCCCCTTACGGATAGAATATCCGTAAACCGGGCGTTTGTGCACGGCAATTATTGTCATCATTCTATGCGGTATCCCAGACCGTTGAGAAACCCTTGACGGTTACGCCAATCTTCCTTGACCTTGACCCAGCATTGCAGATTGACCTTGGTGCCAAACATCTGCTCCAGGTCAGTCCGGGCCAGGGAGGCAATCTGCTTGAGCATAGCGCCGCCCTTACCGATAACCATACCCTTATGGCTATCCCGTTCACAGTAAATGTACGCTTCAATATCCAGTATGGTGCCCTTGTCCGTTTCCCGTTCCCCCATACGCTCCACCGCCACGGCAATACCGTGAGGAATCTCCTGGCGCAAGAGGGTCAGCATCTTTTCACGGATGACCTCCGCCGCCAAGGTCTGTTCGGTCTGATCGCTGGTTGCGTCATCTGGAAAAAAGTGTGGACTTTCAAAAGCAAAGCCGGACAGCACCTCTTTGAGCTGGTCCAGACCGTCCCCGTTGAGGGCCGACACCGGCACAATGGCGTCAAAAGGACCACGCTCCTGCCAGGCGGCTATTACTTCCAGCAACGCCGCCTTGCTCTCCAACGTATCGATCTTGTTGATAACCAGAATCTTGGGTAGTTTCTGCTTAGCGAACTGCTCCAGCAACGCCAACTCCTCTTCCCGGGCGTTGACCCGAGGCTCGGTAACCAACATACCCACGTCCACGCCGGATACGGCCTCACCAATGGACCGCACCATAAAATCCCCCAACCGGGTGCGCGGCTTGTGGTTGCCGGGAGTGTCCAGAAACACCAACTGAGTCTTGCCCTGCGTCACCACGCCCATAATACGGGTACGGGTGGTCTGGGG
>JAZRMD010000152.1:0-3508 GCA_045647285.1 Acutalibacteraceae bacterium | reverse complement strand
GGCGGTCGTAGTCGCAAGGGATGCCAGCCAGATCCACCGCAATGATCGCCTTGGTGCGCGCGGTGATAGCGGCCTCCAGACGGTCATAATCCATCTCAAAACTATCCGGACGCACATCCACCATCACGATGGTAGCGCCCACGTGGTCCACCACCGACGCAGAGGCGGTGTATGTATAGGCAGGAACGATAACCTCATCCCCCGGGCCTACCCCCAGTATACGCAACGCCATCTCGGCGCAGGCGGTCTGAGAATTGAGGCACACGCAACGTGCCGTGCCCACGTATGCGGCAATCTGCCGTTCCAGTTCTTTAGTCCGAGGACCGGTAGTGATCCAGCCGGAGCGCAACGCTTCGGCTACCTCGTTAATTTCCAGCTCCGACATATCGGGGGGAGAAAACGGTATTTTCATACCCATTGTTGGTTACCCTTCTTCCTGTTTATTCTGACTAATGCTGTCGAAAAACATCCCGAAATTCACGCAAACACCCCAGCACAAGCTTTGTGCCGGGGGTGTTCATTACAGACTTAAATTATTCTTGTTCCTCTTCCTCATCGTCTTCGCAATCGAAGTCGAACTCGAGGTGTTCATTGCAGTAGGGGCAATCGATACCGCCGTCCAGCAGGGTATCCTCGTCCACCTCAAAATCCTCGCCACAACTGGGGCAGGTCACATCGTAATACTCTTCGTCGTCGCAGCCGCAGCAGCAATCGCACTCGTCCTCGTCGTCCCACTCTTCGTAGAAATCCTCTTCCAAAGTGTTGAGATCCTCGTCCACGGCGTCCACCTGCTCGGACAGCTCAACCACGCAGTCCTGCAGATCCGCCAAGTCCTCAGACAGTTCGCTGAGAACGTCGGTGATAAGAGCAAACAACTTGCCCTCGTTGGTGGTGTCGTCCACCTTCATACCTTCCATCAGGCCCTTAAGATAGGCCACCTTTTCGCTGGTCGTCATACGAATACCTCCTTAAATGACGGATATTGTGTTATTACGCACGGTCCATATATTCGCCGGTACGGGTGTCAATGCGGATCATTTCGCCCTCGTCAATGAACAGGGGCACACGCACCTCGGCGCCGGTCTCCAGAGTAGCCGGCTTGGTGGTGTTGGTGGCGGTGTTGCCCTTGAAACCGGGATCGGTCTGGGTAACCTGCAGCTCCACAAAGTTGGGGGGCCCCACGCCGAACACCTTGCCCTTGTAGGACATAATGCGGCAAATCATATTCTCCTTGACAAACTTGAAGTTGTCCGGCAGTTCGCTGCTGTTGATAGGCATCAGCTCAAAGGACTCGGGATCCATAAAGTAGTACAGGTCCCCATCGCTGTAGGAATACTCCATCTCCTTACGCTCAATGTAAGCGGTCGGGAACTTAGCCGAGGGGTTGTAGCTCTTTTCTACCACCGCACCGGTAATCACATTCTTGGTCTTGGTGCGGACAAAAGCGGCGCCCTTGCCGGGTTTTACGTGCTGAAACTCCACGACCTGCAACACGTTGCCGTCTTCCTCGAAAGTCACGCCGTTACGAAAATCACCTGCAGATATCATAATTAAACTCCTCCATTTTTTGACTGAAATTATTATACTACACTTCTAATTAGATTTCAAGTCTTTTTCCGCTTTTCATACGGTTTGGGGTAAATATTCCCGGTAAAAACGACCCATTTTGACCGCATCCGCCGTTTGCGTACCGGCAGACTCGCAAATCACGGTAGGAGTCAGCCTTTTTTGCGCCAACAATTCCATTAGCGGCTGGGGGTCTGGTCCATATTCCGCATCCGCAAAAGTCAGGTGCTGCTTCTCCCCTCCGGCGGTGTACGCTATCTTGGAAAAGTGTATATGGATACTCCGGGTGCGCTCCTCCCCTATGACATCGGCCATGGCAGAAAACACCGCCCGATAGGCGGCCATATCGGTCACAGCTCCGCCGGTACGACTGTTTAAGTGACCGAAATCCACACAGGGTATGGTGCGCGGCACCTCCCGGCAGAAGGTGAGCACCTCGTCCAAGTCGCCCAGTTGATTAATCTTGCCCATCACTTCCGGGCAGATGTATACCTGCTCCAGACCGGCCTCATCCAAGGCGCGACGGGCACGGCAGAGCGTATCCGTGGCAATGGCGGTGGCCTCCTGTCGGCTCCGTCCGCCCAGCCCTCCGGGGTGCACCACAATACGGTCGCCGCCCATCCGGGACACCGCCACCGCACTATCCACGATGTAGCCGATGCTGTTGTCCCGTTTTTCTGCGTCTACGGACGCCAGAGAAATATAATAGGGAGCGTGAAGAGATACGGTGACGCCCCATCTCTGCGCCTCCCGGCGTATATCCTCGGCGCTTTCCGGGGTCACGCGGACACCCCGGCCGCACTGGTACTCGTACGCCGTCAGTCCTCTCTGCGCCAAAAAGCCGAACACCTGCTGTGTCTTGCGGTATCCGGCGGCGTGAAACTCCTCGCAATTACCGGCCGGGCCAAACAACGCCTCAGTGCGCATAGTCGTTCCCCTTTCGGTGCACCTGCCGAGGACAGCGCAACAGCCACCGTTCTATACGGCGCTTAAACACGATGAAGCGCTGTTCCACCTCCAACTCAATGGGTTCCAGCAAAAACGACGGCATACCGGCCAGATTGGCCCCCAGTATATCGGTGAATATCTGGTCACCGATAACGGCGCACTGTCTGCGCGGCAAGCCCAGCATGGCGGCGGCTCGGCGAAAGCCCCGGCCCAGTGGTTTGCCGGCCTTAGCGATATACGGCAGACCCATACGCTCGGCAAAGGGGCGCACACGGCCATCCTTGTTGTTGGACACGATGACGGGGAGCAGACCGGCCTCCTGTATGCTGCACAACCAGCGCTCGACTTCAGGAGAAACGCCCGGTGCGTCGTGGATGGTCAGGGTATTATCCACGTCCAACAGCACCCCCATAACGCCCAAACGCTGTAAATCCTCTATGCGCACGTCGGTCACGCGGCGGCGATAGACGGTGGGGTAAAATAAAGGCATACATTCACTTCCCTTTGTAAAAAGATACAAGGCGGACGGCTCATAGCCGTCCGCCTTGTCTACGCATCAGATTATTTGAATTTTCTCTTACGCGCAGCTTCAGACTTCTTCTTACGTCTGACGGAAGGCTTCTCGTAATGCTCTCTCTTACGCACCTCAGCAAGAACACCGGAACGGGCGCAAGACTTCTTCCAACGACGCAGGGCGCTGTCCAAAGACTCATTCTCTTTTACGCGAACTTCTGACATACTTCTATTCCCTCCCTCCGCCTTACAGCAGGGGTAATTTGCAATAATGCAAAAAACATTATAGCCAAAAAAGTGCAACCCGTCAAGGGGTTTTAGCGCTTTTCTCGAAAAATATTTTTAGGACGGTTTGACAACGATGTTAACCAGTTTGCCGGGTACGTACAGTTCCTTAACGATCTGCATACCTTCCAGCGCCGGGCCGACCTTTTCGTCCGCCTTGGCGGCCGCCAACGCCTGGTCGGCGGTGATGTCTGCC
>JAZRMD010000151.1:0-3153 GCA_045647285.1 Acutalibacteraceae bacterium | reverse complement strand
GGTGTGGAAATCACGCATATAATCCACGTCCAGATAGGCACGCTCGTAATGATACTCGCTGACCGCCTGATTCTGCAGATTATCAATTTCCTTGACGTGATTATAGGTGTTGTACTCATCCTGGTCGTTGAACATGGTCACGTATTCCATACCGTTGCGGTATCCCTGGCGGAGATAGCTCTGGATGGCTTCCTTGTTACCGTGGATATACATCTCCAGGTTGACACAACCAATGCGGCCATAGCCCAACTGGTACTCGTACAGGCGCTGATCGTCAAACCACATATTCTCACTGGAGGGCCAATAGCCGGAGCCGATACCGCTCATCCAGCCGGTGATGCGATCGTCATAGGAAATCCACTGATCCGCCGTCTGGGTACCGTGAGAATACATATTTTCGGTGGGCTGATAAGTAGGCAGGGTCACCTTACCGTTCTTAACCACCACAGGAGAACGACCCAGAGCGGCACGATAGGTGTCCGCTTGCTGCTGGTTCATCTCCGCCACAATCAGGTACATAAACCGCTTCTCCTCATAGGAGAGGCCGTCGGTGGGGTCTAAGGTGATGCCGCGCTTCTTCGCCAGCTGAATGATCTCCTGGCTAAAATCGCCGCCATAGAAATCCGACTCGTGATAATAGCCGGTGCCGTGCTCCATAATCATCTGCATTTGAGCGGGCGCCTTACCCTTAGCGGCGGACAATGCATACGAATCCGCGAAAACGGACAGGATGTTGGACAGCTTGTCACAGGAAACCTTATTCAGGTAGCTGTTGGACATACTCAACCAATGGGTGTTGCTCCAGCCATTGGGCGTGGTGTTGGTATAGATCTTACTGCTGGCATTGTACTGAACCTGCTGATACTTCAGGTCGGACCATTTGCCGCCCTTGCCGTCGGCACCATCAGTAAACAACCAGTACTTTTTCAGCATCAGCTGCACACCGGTGCCCGCATTGGCGGCGGCACCGGCAAAGCCGGACAACGCGGAAGAAGAGGTGGCGTTCAGGTGGTTCAGATAATCCACCTCGTACAGCGGGTTAGGGGTAAAACTCTTCAGGCCCGCGTATTTCTTGGTGAAAGCCGCACCCTTGACCACATCGCCGGCGCAGAACAGGTTCAGACCCATCTTGGTCAGCACCTCTTCGTCCCCCATCAGGCCATAAAAGTCATTATAGCCCCACACCATACCGATGCTGAAGGGAGAGGCATCCTCGCTGATGATGGTAACCTGAACCTTGGAGGGGTCGGACACCATCGCACGACTGAAGGGGATGAAATAGTGGATGGTGCCGGTGGCCAGCTCCTCGTAGGTGCGGAAGTACACATCCTTACCATTGATCTGGACGGTGTAGCCGAAGGCGCAGTAATTATTGTTGTGCACCTCCATAATCTCCAGCATCATGGGATTGTTCGCCGATTCTGCCGCGGGAGCGGATAAGTTCAAGGTGAATTCGGCCTTGGCACCTTTACCGGCGAACTTGAGGGCGGTATAGGTCTCCTTCACCGTACCGTTATCGGTGGTAATCTTGGTGGAGGAAACATTGCCGCTGGTCTTCAAGCCGTGATCGGTCTTGCTGCTGCTACTGGACAGATCCAGCGTATCGGATATGCCCTTGGACATCGAGATGCCCGACAGGCTGGGCTTGTAGCCGGATAACGTTTTCAACATAGGATCATCTCCCGTGGGAATCGTACCGCCCTGCACCGTCGTCACCGTAGTAACCGTTGTAGCCGTAGCAGAGGTGGTGCTATCATTTCCTGTGGTATCGGCCCCGCTACCCTCTGTGGGATCGGGGTCAGGGTTGCTGCTGTCGGTGTCGGTGGTGGATACCACCTGATTGACTCCTGTGGTCGTGCTGTCCGGCGAAGAATCCGAACCCTTCTTGCCACAGGCTGTCAACATCCCCAACAACAACAGCGCAACCAGCAATAGTGTTAAACATTTCTTCATAAACTACCTCGTCACGTGAAAGGGATATAGTTGGCGGAATAGGCAAGCCGCATAAAACGGCCTGCCTGTTCCATCAGTTGTTAATTTGTTTGTTTTTTACGCAGGGTGAAAGCGGCGGCAACAGCGGCCATCAACAAAGCCACAACCACGTAGGGTACGGCATCACCGGTATCGGGGGAAGGATCGACAACATCATCATTGTCATTGTCGTCATTGTCGTCATCGTCGCCCCAATCGTCATCGTCGCCCCAATCGTCGTCATCATCCCAATCGTCGTCATCGTCGTCCACGGGAGGAGTGTAATCGTCGGCGATAAACTCGATGGACTGCATGCAGACCCAATCCCAGAACTTGGTGTTGGTCTCGACGCGCACCAGCAGAGTGGTCTTGCCGGCAGCGGCCTCAGACAGATCCAGCACGTACTCCTGATCGTAGGAAGAGTTCTCACCGGCATCCACACGAGCGCCCGCATAATAGGTCTGGCCGTAATCGTCGCTGCAGGTGATGGTCAGGCCGCGGTTGGCATCGTTATCAAAGTCGTAGATACGACCGGTGATAATCGCCTGCAGGCCGTCCAGAGTCTTACCCTCTTCAGCCACAATCAGATACTCGACGTGGCCGAGACCACGGTCCGTCACGTTCTGGTTGGTGGTCAAGCTGTTGAAGCCCTCCTCGGAGGAGTAAACAGTCATCATATTGAAGCTGTAAGAATTGTTCTGCCACTTCTTAGAGCCGGGCAGCATGCCGTCGAAGTTCTCATAGAAACCGACGGGAACAGAGTTGGGAGTCTGGATCTTCAGATCGGTCAAACCGACCCAATCGTTCATACCGGAGCTCATCGTAATGCGGATCAGCACGCTATTCTGGTCAACGATGCCCAAACCGGCAGTGTAGGCCTGATCCTTGCGGCCGATGGTAGTGCTGTAGAAATGCTTGGCATTCTTCCAAGTAGCGCCGTCGTCCAGACTGTACTCCACGGTCAGACCGCGAGCATCGTCAGCGTCCAGGTCGAAGACACGACCGTTCATAGTGACCGCCACCAAGCCCAGAGACTGGCCCTCGGGAGCAACCACCTTGTAGGTGACAAAGCCGATACCGGCGGAGTTCTTGGAAGCGTCGGGGCACAGCATGGTGTAGTTGTCACCCTTGTCATAGAACACCTTCATAGCAAAGGTGTCATACACTGCGCTATGCCACTCG
>JAZRMD010000150.1:0-6285 GCA_045647285.1 Acutalibacteraceae bacterium | reverse complement strand
TAGCCCCCTACTGCGTCGGTACATTCGATATACAGGGTCAACTCCCCGTTGGTCAAGGCCGGGGCGGCGGTCAGGTCAAACACCACCTGGGTGGCGCCGTCCTCCCCCTGTACACCGCCGTCTTGAGGGGCGGCAGGGGAGACCGTTTTGCAGTCCGCCTCCACCGTCCACACGATTTGTCTGATTGCCATAGCATTTCCTCCTTATTTCAATGGCTTTCCCGTATTTGTTTTTTAGGTGTTGGGTGCGGTATCATCCCAGCAGTCGTCGGCTGTATGCTTATCTGCCTTTTTATCGGCATACGCTACCTCACGCCAGGCCCCTGTAGGCTTCGGCAGCTATTTGCTGCATTTGTGTAAGCGTCTGAGCGCTCCAATTGAGTTTTTTCTGTGCAGCCAGCAACGCCGACCGCAACCGGGTTATGTTTTTGGTAGCATCGCCTTTTCCGGGCCACGTGGTGGCCACCGATTTGCCGATGGCTATGGCAACGGCGTTATGCTTGTCCGCCGTGGATAGATTTTTGTACGCCTGACTGGAAAACAGTTGTTCCTCCACGATGTCCTCGTATACGTTCTGACCATCCCCGTCCGGACCACTCCAGAAGGTCTTGTTAAAGATGCCTCCCGAGGAGGCATCCCAGTTCGACACGGAATCCAGTGCACGGTCAATGGCAGCGTACTGCGTCGTGTTTGTGCCGCTGGACCCGGACGGCTCCGGCGTGGGTGCCGTCGTCTGGGCCGTCGGCGTCGTATTCGCCGTGGTATTCTTCTTGGTAGAGGAGTCCGTCTGTTTAGTAGCCGCTTTTTTGGCAGCTTCCGCCTGCGCTTTAGCTACCTGTGCCTGTGCTTTAGCCGCCTCTGCCTGTGCCTTGGCAGCCGCCTCTGCCTGTGCCTTAGCCGCGGCAGCTTTGGCTTTTTCTATGGCTTCCTGCGCCTTCAGGTCGTCCTCGTAAAGCTGTGCGGCGGTCTTATCTGCGTTGTTATAGGCTTTTTGCTCCAAAGAAGTGTACCAATCATTAAATTTGGCGTCGCTGGTCTGCTGCAGGGCGTCTTTTTTGGCTTCCCCTTCTGCTTGCGCTTGGGAAATGGCCTCCTCCAGCTTGGCTACGTACTCGCTCAACTGCCTTTTTTCTTGCTGGTCCCGGTAATTGCGCCGGACGGTCACCGCTTCCTGGGAAGAGACGGCCAGGCCGCTGTTGGTTAGCCCCAGATTGGCCATACGCTGGTCCACCGCCTGGCGATTGAGCGCTTCATCCAGGGCGTTGCGTTCCAGCATTGCCCAAGTATCATCGGTGGCTTGCTGTTGCTGTTGTCGGTAGCCGGCGGTGACCTCCTGCACCTGTTTATCCACCGTTTGTTTGGCGGTGTTCAGCACGGCCGTATCGTCCTGCCGCCGTTGCTGTGCTGCCTGTTTTAGTTGCTCGTCCGCCAGCGCCCGTTGGATCCTCTGGCGTTCTTCGTATGACATAATGGCCATTGGCGTTCCTCCTTATTCTGTGTTGTAGGTGACGGTAATGCCCGTCAGCGCAAAGGGCTGACGGATATCCGCTTGCAGCGCAAAGTGGCGTATCTGCCGCAGATGCGGAGTGGTACGGAATAGCCTCGTTTGTCCGTTATGGGTGCCGTCGCAGATGAGTGCGCAACCGTCATCCCGATCTCCTTGGTCGGTCAGATACCGCAGTTGGATGTGGCACCCGGCTATGTCTTCCGCCTCTAAACACAGTCGTGACAGGCTCTTGCGTTTGTCCGGTCTGCCCAGACTGAACTGTTTGGTGGTAAACCGGCTGTGAATGGGTTGTCCGTTATCCGTATCTCCCTTGGGGGCGTATAGAATCTCGCCGCCGAGCAGAACAAGACTGTTGCCGTCGTAGACGAGGCCCTTGTAGTCGTAGTCGGGCAGGGTCCACACGTACCAGGGCAAGGCTTTCTGGGCAGTCTCCTCCCGGCTGTAATACTGGAAGGAGGTAAACGCAGACGTTTGACAGTCCAGCAGATACATCCGGTTGCCCACTAATAGGGTGTAGTACCCATCCAATTCGCCGGCAAGGGCTTGTTGCAGTTCCTCTCGGCTGTGCTGTTGCAGTTGCCGTTCTATGAGGGGGGAAGCGTCCCGGATGTTGCGTTCGCTGTGTTGGTTAGACTCGGTCAGTATGTGTACCCGTCCGTCCCCCGTAAGCCACACCAGTTTGTTGTTGACCAACCGCACGGTATGGGGACAGTCACAACCGATGTTGGGGTGCAACTGGGCCATGGGAAACACCGCTTTATGTACGTTTGTTTCTATCACCGTCCGTTGCGACAGGTCCTCTTGGGTCGGCACCGTACCCTCCACGTACCGGGTGCAGTACAGGTCGTGTTCCCGGAAGATGACCAGCAGTTCTCCCTGCTTAGCCAGGGCGGTGATGGGGGAACTGTCCTCGCCCACGTAGGCGTAGTTGTTTTTAGGGAAATAGGTGGGATCGTTTACTTCCGACCAATGCAACAGATTGGGTTTGCTCGGATGTCCGGCCACAAAGAGGTGGGTGCCGGTACCGTTGGAACCACTCAGTCCGCCAAACCATATTGCCTGCCGCATCTGGCATATATCGTTGTCAACGATATTTCTCTGCCCGGCGTACAGCCACAGTTGCAGATTGTTGGGCGTCGGCGATTTTGGCAGAATAAAATTCTCGATGGGTCTGTTAAAGTCCCCGTCCGGGTAAGCAACCACATGGGAAATGCCGTTGTTCTCATCGATAAACAGCTCAATGTCTACGTGGGAGTAGGATTGGTCTATTCCCAATTCTTTGCAGGAAAGATCGCTGAACAGAAAACTGCTGTATAGATCGCTTCCTTCTCCCTCAACGTCCCGGGAACTTTCTCCGTCAAAGACGGTCAGAATGCCTTTGTAGGGAGTCACGTCGGTGAACGGCACGGTAAAGGTATCGCTGACGCCATCGGTGGTAAAGGCACAGCGTATACAACGTGTGAGCAGGTTGTTCGTTTCGAGCGCCACGGTTTGTGGGCCGCCCGGAGCGTTATTGCCCCGCCCGTTGATAAACACCCAAGGCACGTACGGCTCCAGCGGATCTTGCGTATCCATGTGTCTGTGCCACGTTTCGGTAGAGGAGTTATAGGTGTACAGGCCGTTTCTTTCCATGAAGAAGCACCAGTCGTATCCCTTGTGATTGTCCACACGTACGCCTATGATTTCGGGCGGCGTAGACTTGTTAGAATAAAAGTAGGCGCTGTTATTCGGACTGCCGACCGACAGGCAGGTGCCGTCCGCCTGGACCAGCGTGGCAAAAAAGTTGGATCCGCCAGGGAAGGTATGCTGTGCGTTAAAGTGGTATATCAGCATTTCCCGTTCGTTGAGCATCTGTACACGGTTGAGGTATCCGGAAGGGAGGCTGCCTATCCGGTTTATGCCGGGGCGTGACCGTAGTGCGCCCCGATGCCACCATACGTTATCCGCCTGGGTCAGTTGGTTGTCGTTTACCTGTCCCGGTTGGTCGTATACGTTCAGACCACCGCATAGTTGGGGTACGGTCACCGTACCGGTCTTGCCGGACGCCATAGGGTAAAAGCGCATGTCGACACCTCCTTAGGATGACAGCACCCGGCGCAGGATATCCTGCTGTTGGGTGCTGTCCATTTGGGTAAACGCTTTCCGGCTTTCAGGGGATAGCGCATCGATCAACTCTTGTGGGTCAGGGGTCTGGGCGGCTTCTCCTTCGGCGGCCGTGCGCATCTCACGGAGCAGACCGGTCTGGTCCGGAACGCTGCCTTTGGGCAATCGCTCCAGATATTGCAAGGGGGTGAGCAACTGAGCCTCAAAGAGATTGTCCAGCGTCTGCCGGGATTGGATCTCGCTCCACAGGTTTGCCGGTCCCACGTCCACCCGTACACGGATCAACTGCTGGCGGCAAGAGTCGGCGTCAAAAGGCATATACCACTCGCCGCTGTCGTCCCGGACTTTGAGGGGACGTTTGCCGTACATGGTGACCCAGAATTCCGCCCATATCCGTGCCACGTCCTCCACAAAGGCGTAAAACCGGTTTTGGAGCAGTTGCATAGGCATGGTGGCGGCTTCACGCACCGCCAGGATGGCGGAGGTGTTGTCCGGACGCACGTCGCCCAGAGCCGCATCGTTAGCACCGGCCTGGGTCAGGGTATTGGTCAACATGCTGTTGACCAGACTGTCAAACTGGGGGGTAAAGTTGGCCGGAGCCACATACCGGATGCATTCCCCCATATCCTCACCGCCGTTGACCGGTATGATCTGACCGGGGTCGTTGGTAACCGGTCCGGCCACCACGTCCTCGTTGACCACCATAATGGGCATACCCATCATCATCACCGCATTGGCGGAGGCAGTAATGGCCCGGTTGATGGCGATCTGGTTGGGCACCAGATAGGTGACCTCGCTGATACCGTAGGCGCAATGGGGACGGCTCTCCCAGCAGAAAGACGCCAGAGGATACAGACGGATACGCATATCCCACGCCCCTCGGACGGTGGCGCCTCGGACTACCCGTACCGCCCGGATGGTCCAGTTGGCGCCGGTCTTATCCCACTCTTTGTAGAACTTGGTCAGCACGGTGGCTTTAGCGGCGTCCGGCAGCTCCTCGCCGGCCTGCTCCTCGTCCCGGTCGGGACGGATACGGGCGATCTCCTCCTCGCTGCGCCCATATCGACGGGCCTCCCGGCGCAGGGCGTCTACCGACTCTCGCCGGGCGATAAGGATGTACGGCTGTTCCTGCAGTACGGTGGTCTGTGGATCGCCAAAAAAGATGTTTTCAATATCCAGTACCTCGCACCGGATATCCCCGGTGATGGGGGAGGTGCGCCCCTCGTCGGCGTACAGGCCGGTGGGCATGGTGGGGTCCCACCAGGTATACAGTACGCCGGTGCCGGACAGGAACGCTCGGCGCAGTGCGGCACTCTGCAACTGGTCCAGCCCCAGCCGTTCCGCCGTGACCTTGTAGTAATCTCCCAGCGCTTCCATGGACAGGTTGATGCTGTCCTCCGGGGACATATCCGGGCCTTCTCCCCGGCTTATGGCCTGACGGTACTGTTGCAGGTGTTCCTTGCGTTCGGTGCGGCTGTCCACCCCTTCGGCGCAGAAATTGACCGCCAGCGCCGACCCGGCCACCATCGCCATCTTGTAGTCGCCGATACGTTTGATGACGTTGTAGCGCACCAGGGGCTTGTGGTCGCCGCATCGGGCACCGTGCCACTGGTCGCCGATGTAAAAGCGTTCGTTGACGGTGGCCTGTCCGCAGATGCCCCGTTCCCCGATGGCCGCTTTGTATCCCACCCCGTTGCGATATTGCTCAAAGATCAGGGTGGGCTCGTCCCAGGAATGTTTCATAGACTTTCCTCCTTGGTAGTTAGAATTTGCCAACAGAAAGGGGCACCCTTCTGCAGAAGGGTGCCCCGGTGTTTAATATACAGGCAGAGGTGCGGTATCGGTTACCTGCCGTTTGCCTTTGGGTAGGCCGCTACGCTGTTGTGCGTAGGCCAGGGCAAACCGGTTGTACCCGTCCCCATCTCCGCTGCTCAGAGCCAGGTGCATGGCCAGGCCCGGCACCACCGCCCGACGAGCCACGTCGTCGGTTACCGGCAGTTCCTCGGTCAGACTTTCCGGCAGAGGAGCCGACCGTCGGGTCACGTGCAGGATATCCGCTACCACCATCTGCAGAGCCGGGACAGCCATACGCCATTGTTCTCCACTCTGCAGAGGGTCGGTCTCCCCCTGGGGGGTGGTGTACCCCAACAGGAGCAACGCCTGTTCGGTTGCCACGTATCCGGTCATCGTATCACCCCGATCAATAGGTGTAGGTGAAGATGGTATCGGTGTAGCTCTTCTTGACGAAGGCGTCGTAATACACACGGTAGTCCAGCTTCCACGCATCTGCCGTCAGGTTGTCCTTGGGGTCAAAGATACGGGTCTTTTCGGTCTTTTTGACCAGGGAGCAGGCACGCTTGGGCATGACGATAAGACCAATGTGCTTAGCCTCCTCAGTGGGGGTAAAGCCGCCCTCCTCCTGACCGGCGGTGGCACCGTCGCCAAAGGTGTAGGCGGACATCATACGGCCCTCCTGCACCGGGATAACGGCCACGCCGTTGACGGTGGCTACCTTGGTGTTCAGGTCGCCCTTCTTGAAGTCGCTCATCACCACGGCACGGGTCAGTTCGGGGGTCTTCTGCAAGGCCTCCCAGAAGGTGCTGTTGGCAAAGGCCACCAGCTCCTCGTCGTAGCCCACAGCCGCCTGCACCTTGTGGATACCGTCCAGCAGCATGG
>JAZRMD010000149.1:0-7255 GCA_045647285.1 Acutalibacteraceae bacterium | reverse complement strand
CATGGCTACGACCCGACTTTGGCGGGTGCGCATGAATTCATTGAGGAGCTTCCAAACGGCTACGATACTTATGTGGGTGAGCGCGGAGTCAAGCTCTCAGGCGGACAGAAGCAACGCATTTCCATCGCCCGTATCTTCCTCAAAAATCCGCCCATCCTCCTGTTGGATGAGGCTACCTCGGCGTTGGATACGGTCACCGAGGCTCACATACAGGCGGCATTGACCGAGCTGTCCCGTGGGCGCACTACCTTGGTGATTGCCCATCGCCTGTCCACCATCCGCCATGCGGATACCATCGTGTATATGGACAACGACGGTATACAGGAGCAGGGAAGCCACGACGAACTGTTGGCCGCCGACGGCGCTTACGCCCGACTGCATCGGGCCACCCAAGCGGTGCTGTAACGAATAAAAGAGCAAGGACGAAGCGCAGCTTCTTCCTTGCTCTTTTTGTGATTATTTTTTTGTCATGGGGAGCAACCGGAATGCGTAACGGTAAGCATCTCCCATTAGCGAGTATTCCGGCGCCAGTTCGGGGCCGCAGGAATTAGAGCCGATGCCGCATTGACGGTAATCAATATTGACCACCGTTTCCTCCCGTTCGACCAGTTCAAAATCGTGCTTTGTACCGGCGATTTGCTTGGGAGTATAGTGCGAACAGTTAAAGCTGAAATCCTCGGTGTCTTGCGCCCCGGTTATTTGGATACCGTAACCGTCGTCCGTCCAAAGTTCCATTAAACGGGTGTCTGCGTGGGCCATATTCTCCTGAGGCTTCGGATAATGCTCAAAATGGTCGCTCACGGTACTGGTAAACAGGCCCATCCGCGCCGCCAGTTGTTTATCCCAATACGACTCCATAGGTCCACGGCCAAAATAACGCAGATTTTCAAACCCTTTGTCAACGGCAAACTGAAGACCAAGCCGCGGTAACGTAAATTCTGCTGGTTTTCTCCGAGAAAAATCACATTGTATCTCCAGCCCTTTTTCGCTGCAAAACCGATACTGTACCACCAGATCGGCCAGCACCGGCTGTGCTTCTGCCGCAATGCGATACTGCGCACGGATAACCGCTTCTTCCGGCGTGTTGACGGTGATCTGCAGGGAGCGCAGATCGGATCGCATCCGGTCGTAGCCGTGCTTTTGCCACTTTACGCGGATAAGGCGGTCGTTATCGGTGGGGGCGCGCCAGAGATTGAACGCTATGGGTGCGGTCAGCATCTCTTTGCCGCCGTGGGTCAATGCGATGATCTCGCCGGAAGTTTTACACACGGTGTATGCCGTTTCTCCGTCCGTGACGATGATGGTCTGCTCCTGGTCTGCAACCTGTATGTTCCGTAAGCCTTTGGGCAACGCAAAAAGCTCTTCCGTTCCATCCGTCAGCCGGATCTGTTCCATACCCACCTGGTGTCCGCAAGGCGCCCAAGGGTGATCCCGGTTGGTGCGGAAATACAGATTGAGATACCGGCGTCTTTTGTTTCCCTTGTTTCCTAACTGTAAGCCAAAGGTTTTTTCTTCACCGGGATTGATGATAAACGGGGAGATGCTTCCCTGGGCGGTAATTTCACCGTTTTCTTCCACGGTATAGTGCAAAGTAAGGTCCGAGGTGTCGGTAAAATACCGGCGGCTTTTGATGGTAACGGTACCCTGTTCTTCGCAAAAATCCGTAACGAAACAGGGGGCCAGGATCTGCTTATATTCCAAAAGACCCGTATGTATGCGCCGGTCCGGATAGACCATACCGTCCATACAGAAGTTGGCCTCGTGCAAAGCTTCACCAAAATCGCCGCCGTATAGGTAACGGGGCGATTCGACCGTACCGGCGTTCACCGCATGGTCGGTGAACTCCCACACACATCCTCCAAAGAATCCCTCGTGCGCATAGATGATGTCCCAGTAGGTCTTCAGATCTCCGGGACTGTTGCCCATAGAATGGCAGTATTCGCACAAGAAATAGGGTCTTACGGATAACTCGCTGTTGATATAGGATTGGCTGTCTTGTGCCGACACGTACATCATACTGTCGATGTCAAAGTACGGTTCTCCCTCCACGTACTTTTTCAGTTCCATCATCTGAGGATCGTTTTTGCGAATGCCGTATTCTACAAAGTTGTAGCGCTCGTTGTGGACGATACAGCCGGGCATCCGTTGGTGAAAATAATCGGCCATGGCCTTTAGGTTGCGTCCGATGCCGCTTTCGTTGCCCACCGACCACATCAGGACGCACGTCCGGTTTTTATCCCGTTCCATCAGTCGTTCTGCCCGATCTACGTAGGCAGTTGTCCAGGTTGGGTCATCCGACAGGGCGTCCCGGCCAAACCCCTCTACGTAATCCACACCGTGGGCTTCCAGATCCGCCTCGTTGCACACGTACAGCCCCAATTGGTCGCACCATTGTAAGAACCGGGGATCGTTGGGATAGTGACTGGTGCGTACCATGTTGATGTTGCACGCTTTCATAATATGCAGATCGCGCAGCATATGGTCTTTTGGCGTTGCCGCACCCAGTTCCGGATGGCTGTCGTGCCGGTTAACGCCCTTGCCCTTTACCGGTTGTCCGTTAACGTATAGGACTTTCCCTTTGATCTCAAAATGCCGCATACCCACTTGTTCCCGGATAACCTCTTCTCCGGCCGTTATCACCAGAGAGTACAGCCGGGGTGTTTCATCGCTCCACAGCTGGGGATCCGTCACCGGGATGCCCCATTGTGCCTGGCCACCCTGCGTTGTTTGGGTACCTTTAGATACCGTGAGGCCGTCCGGTGCATACAGGCACCAGGCAAAATCCGTATCTCCCGTAAAGTCTGCTGTGATACGGATCTCTCCTTGGCTCATTTCTTCATTAAGGATGTTGCGCACGTAGATGTCTTGCAGACAGACGGAATCTCTTAACAGCAGATAGACTTCTCGGAAAATACCGGAGAGCCGAAACTTATCCTGATCTTCCAGATAGGTTCCGTCACACCACTTTAGCACCAACACTTTGATTTGGTTGATTCCCTCGTGTACAAAGGCGCTCACATCAAATTCGGAAGTGGAATGGCTGACTTGACTGTAGCCAACAAACCGATCGTTGACGTACAGATAAAAACAGGAATCCACACCCTCAAAGACCAAATGCAGTCGTTTGTCATCCAACATATTTTCGGAAACGAAAAAGGTCTTTTGATACAGGCCGCAGGGGTTTTGATTGGATACGTAAGGCGGATCTACCGGGAAGGGATAATCCAGATCCCGGTAGGCCGGCAGATCGTATCCCTTGCCCAATGCCATCTGCCAACTCATCGGTACGGGAATGGTATCCCATTTTTCCTGCATGGCGTCGGTCTTGTCAATGTCTTCCACCATAGCCAGAGAGGGATAATAACGGAACATCCAGTCCCCGCACAGCGAAACAAATCGGTCGCTCTTTTCCCGGTCGCCGGTCATGGCCGCCTGTTCGTTATGAAAAGGTATGAAATAAGCGTGATTTGGCTCACATCCCCTATGCAGTATGTGTTGGTCTTGATGATAGTTTTGTTCCCACATTTTATTCGGATTCATGGTGCAGTCCTTTCTGCCGGAGGCTGTCCGACACCGTCTTTTTTCGAAACTCATAGGGGGTATACCCGGTCTCCCGTTTGAAGAAGTTGTAAAAGGCGGATTCGCTTTTATACCCCAGCAAATGCGCAATTTCTGCTACGGTTAGTTTCTGGTCGGACAACAGATAATTCTTGGCCCCATCCAGAATCATTTTACGGCGGAGAGTGCGGTAATCGCATCCGTAATGCTTTCGTATCAGTTGTGCGGTGTACTTAGGCGTATACCCCAGAAATTTCGCAATCTCCTCTAAGCGATACTGCCGCCGTTCCAACAAAAATTCCAAGGCGGCAACCACGTTGGTGTGTTGCGAGCCACCGGGCAATGATTCGTCCTTTAGAACGTGCATATCCCGGAAGATGCTGTACATCAAGCGGTACGCCAGGACCTGCTTGCGAAAAAACACTTCCGTACGGTTGCCGTTGCACAGATAGAAATCCTTGATCAACCTTTCGGTTTCTTCCGAGAGAGGCATCTGTCGGTGTGCGGCCACCTGTAGCGCTTGACAGAGAGATCTGTATAGCGGTAAGCTCCTGTTTTCGCACAATTCTATGGAGAAGCCGATGGAAATGATGGGGATACCATCCGTTTCGGATGCACAATGCGGTATTCCGGAGGGGATGATATACCCGTGATGCGGTTTCAGTTCCTCCGCCTTGTCCTCCAGGACGATACGGTATCCTCTTTCGCCGGCCAGCATAAATTCGTAAAACGAGTGTTCGTGAGCGATGGGAATACGCCACGCGATGCTTTCCGCACCGTTTTGGGCACCGATAAACGGATACAACTTGCATAGAACGTCGCCAAAAATTGCCTCCGTTTGTCCCATAAAGTTTTCCAGGTTTTGTTGCACAGCGCTCACCCCCTCTTATAATGTATTGTAATACGGACACGTCCGATTCTCAAGTGCGATTATGGTAGATATTTTGCCCGAAAAAGGATATTTTCGCATAAAAAGCAGGACGAAACCATGGCGGTTTCGTCCTTTTTATTGGTGCCATTAGGCGTGGAAAGAAACCCCCTGTTCTACTGGGGGAAGAAAAATAGCGGAGCGATCTCTGTCCTCCCCTTGTCAGGGGAGGTGGCTGCGGCTTTGCCGCAGACGGAGGGGTAGTTTCGTTATCTCTCCCTCAGTCCTCGCTAACGCTCGGACAGCTCCCTCGTCAGAGGGAGCCGAGGAAAGTTGAGCGCATTACCCGTTTACGGGTGGCCGTGCGCGTGATGCGATCATAAAGTTCCGTGGCCCCTTTTAGGGGTTGGTCAAACCACCGGTTCAACCGGTGGTTATGATTGGCTTATTCCTTGGTCTGGCGCAGATGCTTTTGGTAGATCGCTTCGGTGGCAAAGGCCAGTTTGGTGACCACGTTCTGCTTGGCGGGGTAACAATAGAAGGAGTCGTTCTCGGTGGAAATATCCACGCAATCAAAGGGCTTAATATAGCAGTAGTCGTACTCGATATGCAGGCTGTTGGTCTGTAGGGGGGTCCGCACGATGCGGTAGGGGGCGTTGCGGTATTCCCCTTCCAGCACAAACCCGTTTTCCGGATGGTGGGTCAGCCGGGCCTTGCCCAGTTTCATAAACCGCCAACACCGGGGCAGGGAGTATACCTCCACCTCATCCTCAAAGCGGTAGGTGCCATCCTCCACCTGCCGGATGACCTGTTGGCGCTCCCATGCAAACCAGTCGGGAATGTGGGTAAATTCCGTATCCCCCTCGGTGGCACACAGGTCGCCGGTTTCTTCCCACACCCACCGCTTGCCGCAGGCGGTACAGAAGATTTCGGCACCTTTGGAATCCATCTTGCCTTCCGCCATACAATGGGGACATTGGTACAGCACCTTGTGCAGACCTTCCGCCCGATAGGGCTCGGTAATGCGGATGCCGTTGTCCTTCTGATACCGGTAATCGTCGTAGGTCAGCGCCTTGTTGACCACGTCGTTGATCTCCTGCACCGTCATGGACTTTACCTGTTCGGCGGTGAGGATCTGGGTGACGGTGGTGTGCAGGGGCACCTTGCGCTTTTTGCGGAAGTTCCAGAAGGGGGAGTGCAGGTGATTGCCCCGGTGGAGCACCGCCACCACCGGCACCTTGTTCATCTTAATCAGTTTGCCCAGCGACTCCGGCATATAGGAGTTGGTGCCGCAGGGAGAATACCGGGCTTCCGGGTACATGGACAGAATATCCCCCCGTTTGAGTACCCGGCTGATGGACTTGACCAGATGCAGGTCCATGGTAAACTTACGGGTGCAGATGGCACCGATGAGTTCCAACAGCCACGGCCGGCGGTAAAATCCGTCAATGCTCACCACGTTGTTGACCCGATAGGGCAGGGTAGCCATGGCGGCCAGTTCAAAGTCAATAAAGTACATATGGTTGCTGAGCATCATATAAGGGGGCTTCAGCCCGTCCATATTGATTTTTTCTACCTTAAACTTCTTGCCGATAAGCGCAAATTTGCTCAGAATCCATATCAGCCAGACGATGAAAATTGGCTGCCGGATGGGATACCGGGCGGTGTTGTACCGCTTGGGGTTTTTATATTGCACATCCATATAGACAAATCCTCTCTCTTGTTGACGTTCCTACTCTCTATAGTGTACCCGATTCGTGCTGAAAATGCAAGAAAATCCTTTTTTCGCCGTTGCAAAACGCATCCGCCGGTGATACAATACGGATAGGAGATGATGTTATGCTGTGGCTATGGATAGCTGTGGGTTTGATAGGCGTCGTGCTGACGGCGCTGTTTGTTTGCTTTCTGTTCACCTATTATTCGCCCACCCGGCGTCCCCCGAAGGAGGAGTTTCCGCTACCCTCGATGGCCATCTATCAGCCGTATCATGCGGTGATGCGGCAGTGGATGCAGCAGACCCGTGACACGCCTTGCGAAGAGGTGTCCATTACCACCCCCGATGGTCTGACCTTACGGGGCAAGTATTACGAGTACGCCCCCGGTGCCCCGATGGAATTGATGTTTCCCGGCTACCGGGGTGACGCCATGCGTGATCTGTGCGGTGGGGTGCAACGGTGCTTTGCCTTGGGCCGTAGTGCTCTGGTGGTGGACCAACGTGCCGGTGGATTGAGCGACGGACACATTATCACCTTCGGCGTACGGGAGAGTCGGGATTGCCGGCAATGGGTGGATTACGCCGTGTCCCGGTTTGGCCCGGATGTGCGTATCATCCTCACCGGCATCTCTATGGGCGCCACCACCGTACTGTTGGCGGCCGGAGAGCCGTTGCCTTCACAAGTGGTGGGCGTGTTGGCGGATTGCGGCTATACCAACGCCCGGCAGATCATCTGCAAGGTTATCCGTCAGATAGGGTTGCCGCCTCGTCTGTTGTACCCGTTGGTACGCTGGAGTGCCCGGCTGTTTGGGGGCTTTGACCCGGATACGGTGGATGTTCCCACCGCCCTGAGTCGGTGTACCCTGCCGGTGTTCTTCGTCCATGGGGAGGCGGATGACTTTGTTCCCTGCGAGATGAGCCGGGTCAACTACGAGGCCTGTCCCTCTCCTAAGACGCTGTACACCGTCCCCGGCGTCGGTCACGGTCTGGCCTATCCGGCGGCGCCTAAGGAATATCTGCGTAAGGTGGCCGCTTTCTTTGACGACAACGGCGTCCCCACCGCCCTGCAATAAAACCAAAACCCACGAAGGGGGGTTTGGCTTGCGGGGGGTGTT
>JAZRMD010000148.1:0-6621 GCA_045647285.1 Acutalibacteraceae bacterium | reverse complement strand
ATACCATCCACCTCTTATCGGAGAAATGCGTCCAGCACCCGGCGGCATTGTCCCCATTGCTGGGCAAAGGAAAAATGGCCGGCACCGGGTAACACCACCAGACCGGCATCGGGAATGAGAGATTCCATCTTGCGGCCATCGGCCACGGGAGTGGCGGTATCCTGCTCTCCCCATATCAGTAGGGTGGATACCGGGTCGTCCTTAAGCAGAGGGGTCAAGTCTTCATTGATGCACCGCACCATCGTCTGCCGCATCAAGGGGGTGGCGTTGCGGTAGTCGGCGGAGCCGGACTTACCCTGTCGCCGTTTGGCAAGACCGGGGAGCAGGCGCTTCATCGCCTTATAACTGTACACCTTGGCATAGTAAGACAAGGTGCGTTTGGGACGGATGCCGGCCGCATCGATAAACACCGCCTTGCTGACCCCAAAGGGTAACGGTCGACGAGCCAAAAGCTTAATGCTGATACGACCGCCGAAGGAGTGATTCATCAATATGACCTCGTCCAGGCCCAACGCCCGGACAAAAGCCACCGTCCAATCGGCGTAATCGTCCACGCACCACGCCACAGGCGGCTCGTCGCTGCCGCCAAAGCCGGGCAGGTCGGGAGCAACCACCCGGCAATAGCCGGACAGATGCTCGGTCAGCAGCCGGTAGTTGGCCGCCGGAGAAGCCCAACCGTGCAGAAACAACACGGTGGGTCTGCCATCTGCATTGACCGGGTCGGTATCTATATAGGATACGGTCCGCCCCATGATCTCAACCGTCACCGCGCTGCACCTCCCTTACTCTCTTACTTGTACTCTACAATATCAATGCTCTGAATGGTCACCTTATCGGTGGGCTTGTCATTCTCCCCCACCTTCACGGCGGCAATGGCATTGACCACGTCCATACCGGCGTACACCTGGCCAAACACCGTGTGTCCGCCCTCCGTCCGGTAAGCACCGTCCAGATGCATATTGCCGCCGTACTGGGCGTACAGGGACCACACCTCGTCCGGCACCATGGACGCTACCGGAGCCATATTGGCCTTGGCAAAGCTGTCCGCATCGGGATAGATTTCGGTAAAGGATGCGCCGTAATAGTTTGCGTACTGATCGTACGCCTGTGCCGCCTGCTGAGATATGTTCTCATTGGACTGCTTTACAGACGCTTTAAGCTGGGCAGCGGTAGCGCCGGTAGGACCGGCTTGGTTGATAAAGAACTGGCTGCCGTTGCTGTCAGGACCGGAATTGGCCATAGCCAAAGAGCCGCACAGATTGAGCAGCTTACCGTGGAATTCATCCGCAAAGCTGTCGCCCCAGATACTTTCACCGCCGGTGCCGTCCCCCTTGGGGTCGCCGCCCTGGATCATAAAGTCCTTGATCACCCGATGGAAGGTCAGGCCGTCATAATAGCCACCTTTAGCCAGGGACGTAAAGTTTTCCACCGCCTTGGGGGCCGCTTCGGGGAACAGCCGGATATGGATATCTCCCATAGAGGTGTGCATAATGGCAACCCGTTCGCCCACCGCCGGCTTATTCAGCTGAAAGCCGTAGTCATTAGCCCCATACACAGCATCGTTGCCGGAACTATCCGTCGCACCGGAATTGGTGGACGTGTTATTATCGGAATCGTACGTCCCATCGGAGCCGGCGGTATCCGAGGCATCCGTAAAGACGACCCCATCGCCGCAACCGTTCAGGCATCCGGCCAACAGCAACACACTCAGCAATAACGCCAACCATTGTATCTTACGCATCATTATTGTCCTCATTTCTCACGTATATTTCGTCGCATAATGGGGGTACGCGCGGACAACTGCGGCAGCAGCCGTCCCAGCACCCGGATCTCCTCGCTCTGCTCACGCAGAAACGCCGCACATTCCGGGGCGCGCATCAGTAGGCGTCCTACCCGGCGCACCGTCCGCACAAACTCCCGGTCAAGGGGCACGTGGGCACATTCGCGCACCAACGGACACAGGCGATACCCTCGGGGGTCGTACACCGCCCGGATCCGGCCGTCCTCCTCCATCAAGGGGAACAACGGAAACAGCCGGCAGGACAGAGGTCGGCAGGAACGGTCGCAACGGCCGTCACACACCAGTAAGGTACGCCCGTCCTCGGCAGGGAGCAGAGTAAACCCGGCTTCCCGGGCTATCTCTTCCTCGCCGGGGAAGAGCAGCATCCCCTGGCTGTCGGCGCTGGGCTGACAGCAACGGCCGTCACACACCTGACCGCAATCCACCGTCAGGGGGGTCACCGTATCCAACAGGGCGTAGGCCCTCTCCAACACGTCACGCATAGTCTACGATATCGATACCCAGAATGGTGACGTCGGTCAGGGGCTTATCGCTGGCGTTGGTCTTAACGCCGGCAATGGCATCCACCACGTCCATACCCTCGTATACCTGTCCAAACACCGTATGGTGGAAATCCAGATGAGGGGTGCCGCCCACCTGCCGGTAGGCGTCCTCGCACTCCTGAGGGAAGTAGTCACGCAACTCCGCCATCTGGCTCAGAAGGCCGGGATGAACGGTATCCGCCTGTACAATAAAGAACTGGCTGCCGTTGGTGCCGGGACCGGCGTTGGCCATAGACAACGCACCACGCAGATTGTGTAACGCCGGGGTAAACTCATCCTTAAAAGGAGCGCCCCAGATGCTTTCGCCGCCGCAACCGGTAGCGGTGGGGTCGCCGCCCTGAATCATAAAGCCCTGAATGACCCGATGGAACACAATGCCGTCGTAATAGCCGTTTTTGGCGTGGGTCACAAAGTTTTCGACCGCTTTGGGCGCCTGTTCGGGGAACAGACGCAGACAGATGTTGCCCATAGAGGTGCGCATAATCGCCACCTGCTCACCGGCAACCGGTAAAGCCAACTGTTGCATACTCGCTCGTCCTTTCTATCAATACGCTTTGCCCCAATAGACCATATGGGCCGCCGGCTTGCCGCAACACACACAGGTGTCCGCCAGATGCTCCTGCTCCAGAGGGATGCAACGGGAGCCCACGCCGGTCAGTTCTTTTACCTTATCCTCACAGGCTTCGTCGCCGCACCACATAGCCTTGATAAAACCGTCGCCTTTTTCTTCCAGTACCGCCGGAATCTCGTCCATAGTCTTGCAGGCGTAGGTGCGCTTTTCCCGATTTTCCAGAGCCTTCTCATAGATGCCGTCGCGGACCGCCTGCAGCAGTACGGGAATCTGTTCTTCCAGTTCGTCCAGAGAAACCACGATCTTCTCTCGGGTGTCACGGCGCACGATGACACACTGATTCTGCTCCATATCCCGGGGGCCGATCTCCAGACGCAGGGGCACACCCTTCATCTCGTACTCGGCAAACTTCCAACCGGGGCTCTGGTCGCTGTCGTCCAGCTTAACACGAGCCACCTTCTTGAGGCGGTCACGCAGCTCGGCGGCCTTATCCAGCACGCCGGGTTTGTGCTGCGCAATGGGCAGAATGACCACCTGAATGGGGGCCACCGCCGGGGGCAGTACCAGACCGTTGTCGTCACCGTGGGTCATAATGATGGCACCAATGAGTCGGGTGGTCATACCCCAAGAGGTTTCGTGTACGTACTGCAACTGGTTGTTCCGGTCGGTAAAGGTGATATCAAACGCCTTGGCAAAGCCGTCACCAAAATAGTGGGAAGTACCGGCCTGCAACGCCTTACCGTCGTGCATCAACGCCTCAATACAGTAGGTGGCTTCCGCACCGGCAAACTTATCGCTTTCGGTCTTTTTGCCCTGTACGACCGGCATGGCCAGATACTCCTGACAGAAGGTGGTGTACACATTGAGCATCCGTTCGGTCTCCTCAATAGCCTCCTGGGCAGTGGCGTGGATGGTGTGACCCTCCTGCCACAGGAATTCCCGAGAACGCAGGAAAGGACGGGTGGTCTTTTCCCACCGGACCACGCTGACCCATTGATTGTACAGCTTGGGCAGGTCACGGTAAGAATGCACGATATTGGCAAAATGTTCGCAGAACAGCGTCTCGGAGGTGGGCCGTACGCACAGCCGTTCCTCCAGTTTTTCGCTACCGCCGTAGGTGACCCACGCCACTTCAGGAGCAAATCCCTCTACGTGGTCCTTTTCCTTCTGCAGAAGGCTCTCGGGGATAAACATAGGCATATTGACGTTTTCATGGCCGGTCTCCTTAAACATACCGTCCAGGATCCGCTGAATATTCTCCCAAATAGCATAGCCATAAGGACGAATCACCATACACCCCTTAACGCTGGTGTACTCAATAAGCTCCGCCTTGGTGACGATGTCGGTATACCACTTGGCAAAGTCCTCGTCCATGGAGGTGATAGCCTCCACCATTTTCTTGTTATCCGCCATAATATTGCCTCTCTTCCGTTTGAATACTTGAATATAAATATACATATTAAGACAGTATATTATTATACCGTTTTCATTCGGATTTTTCAACCGTAAATGTAAAGTTAAGGAAAAAATCTTTTTGCGCCATTACATTCAACACAAAGTTATCCTCCCTTGTCAAAAAACACCTTCCATTTTATGGCAACCTGTACAACGCCGTCCGTTAAAAACCCATTGAAACCGCGATTTTTTAACATTTTCCACCGAGTTTTCCACAATGGCATTTTATTTCCCACAAAAAACGGGGCACGGAAAAATTTACAAACTGTATTATCCCCCTTGCGTGCATAAAGAATACCGCCGTCCATCATACTATGGAGCGAGAAAAAAACAAGGAGCAGGCCATGATCAAGGGAATCAACCGACAGATGATAGAGGTCACCCACACCGGCAGTCCGTACTTTGAACGGGCTTTCTTTGTGGTACGCACCGACTGCGAACAGCCGGCCGAGGAAACCCTACAACGGTTAACGGGAAAATTGGTACAGCAAGCCGAAAGTTACAGTGCCCTGCGTCGGCAACGCCGCCGCCGGCGGTGGCAACGGATCGGCTGGGGACTGGCTGCGGCGGCCGGCGGCGCGGCCGTGACCGTCCTCATCGGCATGCTGATATAAAAAAAGGACAGACCGTGTGTGTAACACACAGTCTGTCCGGATAACGTCAGTGGGTGGATTGGTCGGCAATGAGCCGTCGTAACAAAGCAAGACATTGTTGCTGTTCCTCGGTACGGCCGGCGGCGGTACCGGTAGCCACGCGCACGCCAAAGTACAGCCTGTCCGGCAATCCCTCAAAGGCGGTGTTGCCGGCAACACGGGGGTCCCCGGACCAATCCCAGTAATATCCGTCGGGGCTGACTCCGTCTCCTTGAACACCCAGGGGGGTCAGGAAGCCTTCACTGCCATGGCCCATCTCTCCCATAAACCAGCCAAAATATTCCTCTTCAAAGGCAAACAGCATCACGTCGCCGGAGGCCAGATGGGACTGCAAGATCTGGTAATTGAGCACCTGCTCCTGGGCTCCGTTGTATTGGGTGGGGCTGAGATGGCAGGCCGCCAAGCGCACCTCTACCTGACCGTCCCCATCCAGGTCCTCCCCATACCGTTCCAGAAGTCCTTGCAAGGGAGACAGGGAATACTCGTTGTGCTCTCCGGTCACCACCAACACGGTGTAATCCGGGTCGTTACGGGTCAAGGTCTGCACCATAAATACCGTCAGCACCGCCACCAAAAACAGAATGGCTATGGTGGACCACTTATGATGGTACCAATAATTCTCCCACCGCTGCCGGAAGTTCTGGGGGGGTGGCGGCGCATCGTTCTTCTTAAGGTCGTCCGGATCTACCCCGGCCAACAACATTTCCCGAGCCATAGGTCATCACCTTTCCTGTGATCTTTCCGCATTGATTGTACCAGAAAGTAACCGTTGGTGCAAGAGGGACACGGACATTTTACAGAATATTCAAAGACCTCTGGATAATCTGGATAATTTTGAAAAAATGTGAAATTTTCTCTTGACAAAAGGAAAACCATAGTGTATTATAGTCAAGCGGTTTGCACAAACCACGTATATGCACCATTAGCTCAGTTGGTAGAGCACCTGACTCTTAATCAGGGTGTCCACGGTTCGAGTCCGTGATGGTGTACCATATGGCCCGTTGGTCAAGTGGCCTAAGACTCCGGCCTCTCACGCCGGCAACAGCGGTTCGAATCCGCTACGGGTCACCAAGCGTGGGGTCGGGACGAGAACTTGACCGTTCTCGTCCCGTGCCAACTGAAACGCTCGGTTTAAAAGAATATATATTGCTCCTTAGCTCAGTCGGTAGAGCGCATGACTGTTAATCATGATGTCGTCAGTTCGAGCCTGACAGGAGCAGCCAAAAAGAAAGACACACCATCCGGTGTGTCTTTTCTTTTTGCTTTTTCTTTTAGTCCCGACTTGCAACTTCATAGTTAGTAGTCATGCTTTCACCGCTGAGCGTTTACGCGAAGTCGGTGGTTGATGCGACTCTTAGTATCTGCTTACCCCTCGTTTCCTTGTCGCATCTTGAGAATGCCTACGGCATTCTCCCCAGTGAAAACTAATTCTTGTTGCGAGCGCCGCCGGTGGCGGATGCAGCGAGCAAAAAGGCTGGTGCCGCGGCCGAAATGCGGCGACGCGAACAGCGAGCACCGCATTTCGGGCACCGCAAAGGTCAGCATGACGAATGGATTGGTGCAAAGTCGGAGTGTGCTCCCCCCCACGACAATCCCCCC